>CAZMKA010000210.1:0-1186 GCA_964566605.1 uncultured Saprospiraceae bacterium
ACCTAATGTAATTGTACTTTTTTATGACTATTTATTTTGAAAAAATAAGTTAGAATTTTAGAAAATAAAGAAGTGTACTATATTTAGGATTCACAACACCCTTTTTCACTATGAAATTTAAATCATATTATTTTATATTACAACTAGTAACTATCTTTTTTCGTGTTTTAAGGATTATGGCTTACCCTTGCAAGAAATAGAAACTATTGTTACAGCAAATACACCAGAGACTTTTGCACAAATAAGACAAAATATTTTTTCACAGAATTTAGGGTCAAATTCAATTTCAGATCTTGAATTATTACTAGATCAATATGGCTATTAAAATTGTAAATTACATTTTCCTTGTATGCGTAGTTGTATTAAGTGCTCAATCGTGTTATCTATTCAATGGATGTGGACAGAGCGATCGATTTGACTTTAATGTTGAATATTCAGTTGGAGAAGTGAAGGATACTCTGCATGTAGGAGATACAATAAAATTTAAGCATGAAGTACCTTATTTTTTATTTGATGAAAATACACAACAGGAATATGATATAGAAGAAATACCTTATTTTCCATATGTTGGCTTCACTGAATTAAAAGAAGATAATATTGGAGATGTTGCAAAAGTATCTTATTTCGAAGTGCATAATAAAGATATAGGAAAAATGGAAGTTCAAATTTTTAGTGAAGGGCAAATATTTTATAATTTATTTATGGAAAGAACCGATTCTTTTTTTATTATAGAATCTGATATTGTTACTAAGCATGAAGGAGAATTCTTGATGGGAGTAGGGCTTATTGATAGTGATTATAAAATGATTGAGATAAATGATGGAGATGATTGTGGAAATAACGATAATTTGGAGTTTACTTTTAATTTATTAGGTGATGATAATACTGAAAGTAGATTTGCTACAGATTCCATTTGGACCTCAGAGTCAACTTTGCGAGAATTGAATTTATTAGAGCAAGATAGGATGTATGAGTTCTACACTTTCGTAGTTGTGGAGTAAAGAGATGAATAAGAATACTGGATAGACAAGAGGTTCATTCAGTGTTTTTTTTAAAAGAATGATTTTTCGTACTATTTAGTTGAATTGAATAGGTTTTAAAGACTTTAGTATTTCTTGAACTTCCTTATTATTGGTTTCAATTTGAATAACTTGTTTTTGAATTAGCCGATTTTGGAGAAAGGGAG
>CAZMKA010000210.1:1196-5695 GCA_964566605.1 uncultured Saprospiraceae bacterium
ATGGTCTTTATAGTATACGGTAATCTAACTTCTAGAACTAATTTTCTTTCTTAGAGCCACAAGTTTGTACACATTTTTTGGCACAATTAGTTTCCTTGGATTTTGCTTCATTAACAGTTGTACGAGATTGGGAAACTGCAGCAACTTCAGTTGCAAATGGAATGTTACTTTCAGTGCTTGCCATTTTATCATCTTTTTGACATTTAGCAGCTTGTTCAGGAGAGCAAATTCCAGCTTTTGCTAAAGCTTTACATGCTACAGGAGCACATACTTTCTGGCAAGTAGTTTTTTCTGCCTTAGCATTTTTAACTGTTGTTTCTGCAGTCACTTGTGCTTGACTAATTAATCCAATAAACATAAAAAGGAATAAAGGAAGAATGCATTTCATCGCTTTCATAATTATAAAATTTAAACTCAGTTCTGCTGAGCTACCAGGCGAAATAAAATATTTCAATGTAAAATTATCAGTATTGTTACCTCGGTGCTGTTTCTTACCTGTTAGTAACTTGTTAAGCAGCTGTTAAAAATAAAATTGCTTCGTTTTATTATCCGTACTTTGGAGTAAAATCGTCCTTCTTGAATAACAAGATTCCATATATAATCACTGCTTCTACTGTAGCCATGCTGCTCTTGATCATGATTCAAGTCCAATGGATGCAGCAATCTCGAAAGTTGATCGAAGAACAGTTTGATCAAAAAGTGAGTATGGCAATGTGCAAAGCTGTAGACGAAGTCTCTCTAAATGAATCTTCGGAAGAGATAAAATTGGCATGTGGAGCTTCGTCCAATTTTGATCCGTTTTATTGCTCCACCCAATTGAGCTCTTATCTTGCGAATGATAATGTTCGAAAGGTTGTAAAAGATGCCTTATTGTATTACAATATAAATATGCCTTTTGTACTTGAAGTTTCATCTGTTCAAAAGAACATATGCATGACAGAGAATGATTCTCCAGTCTACAGTTGTTCTTTAGGTCCTTTAGTAAAATCGAATAATCATAAGCTTAACATCAATTTTCCAGGAAAAAGAGAATATGTGTTAAAAGAGATGGGACTGATGTTGGCGTCATCAATCATTATATTGTTACTTATTTTTGGAGTGTTTATTTACGCGAATTATTATCTGATAAAACAGAAACGATTAAGTGAACGAAACAAAGATTTTTTCAATCACATGGCGCATGAATTCAAGACGCCTTTGACAAACATAGGACTAGCAGCAAATATGCTTCGCAAGAAATCTACGAACAATCTAGTCGATATTATATCAAATGAAAATCAGCAATTAACTGAGCAAGTGAGTCGTGTTTTAACCATGGCTAGCCTTGATACAGCTGATTTCGAGATCAATAAAGAAAAGATTAATCTCGCTCATTTCATCCAAGATGTGATAAAGAATATGGAGATTCAATTGACAGATAAAAATGTTCAAGTCCATATTGACCCACTAGTTAAGAATACCTATATCTTGGCAGATAAACATCACCTATGTAACGCATTGAGGAATATCTTAGATAATGCTATTAAATACAACGATAAAACGCCTGAAATCACGGTGAAATTCCAAGAAATTCAAAACAATATTCGTATTCTCATCGAGGATAATGGACAAGGAATTCACAAAAAAGATCAAGAACTAATATTCAAAAAATTCTTTCGAGTAAAAAATGATGATGCTTATCAGAATAAAGGATTTGGTCTTGGATTATCCTATGTAAAAAGGATTATTGAATTACATAAAGGCGAAATAAGCATATTTAGCGAATTGAATAAAGGAACCCGTTTTGATTTATCACTCCCTAAATTAACAGATTGATTCATAAAGCAAACATATTAATCGTCGAAGATGACTTGAATCTAGGGTTTTTATTAATGGAGATTCTACAGAATGAAAAGTATAATGTCCGATTGGCAAAAGATGGAGATTCAGGCTTGTCTTTATTAAAGAAGATGACATTTGATCTTTGTATTTTCGATATTATGGTGCCTAAAATAGATGGCTTTAATCTCGCTCATCATCTTAAAGCTATTTCACCTAGCACTCCTTTTTTATTTCTAACTGCAAGAGTTCTTAAACAAGATAAAATAAAAGGATACAATCTAGGAGCTGAAGATTATATTTTAAAACCATTTGACGAAGAAGAATTACTTTGTAAAATCAATGTTATTTTAAGGAGAAACCAACAAAATGAATCTAGAGAAAAGGAGCCTGTTGAATTTGAAATAGGGAGTTATACGTTTAATGTTGAACGCATGGAGTTAACTCATAATGGTAGTGTAACACGTATGACAGAGAAAGAGAGTAGCGTGTTAAAACTTCTCTGTATAAACAAGAATAGAATATTACGAAGGGATGATGCGGTGAAGCGCATTTATGGCAAATACGATTACTTCCTAGGAAGAAGTTTCGATGTTTTTATTTCAAAAATAAGGAAGTTATTGAGTCAAGACGATTATGTTAGCATTGACAACGTATATAAAGTAGGTTTCATTCTTAATATTAAGGAACCTGTGGCGGAGTCATGAGCATGGTGTTTTACATGTTTTTGTAAAAGCTTATGTTATAATTCATCATTTCAAGCGTATTAAAGTAAATGTTAAAAGAAATATACTAGTCATTATTGAACTTATGCCTATTATCAATAGTGTTTGACCATATTCCCAAGCTGAAATTTTGAAAATACACCAATGAAAGTACTTAGCACGCCTATTCGTATCAAAATAGCAGCGAGTATAATAGTTAATTTTAAAAGTAGTTTATTCCCAATGATTTTGCTATATTTTAATAGTTGAACTTTTTTATTCAAGTATATCTTTAATCCTTAATCTTGTTTTTTCATCATGAAGTTATAATCAATCACATCTCCACTTCTATCCCCAAACTCTTCAAATCCTCATAAAACCCTGGATAACTTTTGCTCACAACCATCGCTTTTTCTATTTCTACATCCATCATAGATGCTAAACAAGCAAAACTCATTGCCATTCTATGATCTCGGTAAGTTGCAAATATTGGCGTTTCTTCACTTGAAGCTTTTCCTTCTTGTAGATACATTTCATCCGTTGTCTTTTTTGAAAACTTAGAAGGTAACTTGCTTAAGAAAACTTGGACTTTTTGCAATTCGTGCTGCAGTGCTGCTATACGATCTGTCTCCTTTACTTTCAATGTCTGAAGTCCTGTAAATAGTCCGTTGATTCCGTGTCCTGCCAAACACACCGCAATTGTTTGAGCTAAGTCGGGTTGTAATATAAAATTGAACTCGTAATTTTCAGTCCTTTCTTCGTTATGTTCCAATTTCCATTGACCATTTTCCCAACTGGCATCAACTCCTAGAGTAGACATCATACTCACTATTTCACTATCACCTTGAATGGATTCTTCTTTTAACCCCTGCAAATAAACCTTTGATCCTGGTACAAGTGAAACCAATGAAAAATAATAACTCGCTGCTGACCAATCAGCTTCTACAACATAGTCCTTTCCCGCATAGGATTGTGGACTGATACTGATTAAGTCTTCTTCCCACGTGTATTGCACATTGAATTCTCGCATCAACTCCAGGGTCATTTCTAAATAGGGTCTTGAAACTAAATTACCCATTAACCTCAAATGGAGTCCATTAGGTAATTTAGGCGCGATTAGTAATAGAGACGAGATAAATTGACTACTGATTGTGGCATCTATCTCTATAGGCTCATCCATTTTTTTCCATGATGCTTTTCCTATTTTTAACGGAGGAAATCCCTCTTCGCCCATATATTTTATATCAGCTCCTAATTTCCGAAGTACATCTACTAAAGGTCCTATAGGACGCTCTTTCATTCGCTCACTTCCCGTCAATTCTTGAACACCCTCCTTCAAACAAAGAAATGATGTTAAAAATCGATAACTGGTTCCCGCATGATGAACATCATACACATCACCATTTTTTTTTAATACCTTTTGAAGTAATTGTGTATCATCCGCACTTGCTAATTTGGATATATCGAATGCTTCCTCGCACAATGCTTGAATCATCAATAATCGATTCGATATGCTTTTGGATCCATCCAAAACAATTGTACCTTCCAAAGGCTTATCAATCTTCTTTATTTTCGCATTCATTGTTTTCGTATTTCAAGATTTAATATGATAGATGAAGTTTGCACCCATCATCGACATTCCCCCCTCATCCTCTTATCCTTCTCCCAAAGGTAGAAGGAAGCTAGATTGTGGGGTTAGGAGTTTTTGATGCTTTTTAAAAGGTTTTATGATACAAACTATAGCTTGTACTTGCTCGTAATCCTAACATACGTTTACTTTTAGTGTAAACCTATTTCAGGACAAAAAAGTCCTCCCCCTGCGCCCCCTCCAGAGGGGGAAATTCATTTAAACATCCAACACACACTCATAAACACCCATCCACTCTACATACCACATCACGCTGGTATTACTAATTATTTCTCCCCTCATCCTCTTATCCTTCTCCCAAAGGTAGAAGGAAGCTAGATTGTGGGGTT
>CAZMKA010000210.1:5795-6006 GCA_964566605.1 uncultured Saprospiraceae bacterium
CTCGTAATCCTAACATACGTTTACTTTTAGTGTAAACCTATTTCAGGACAAAAAAAGTCCTCCCCCTGCGCCCCCTCCAGAGGGGGAAATTCATTTAAACATCACGTGCCACAATACACATCCACAACACACCCGCCACATACCACATCATGCTGGTATTGTCAATGCCTGAAATATGTTGACCACAAAATATTAAAAAATGAGTGGAAAA
>CAZMKA010000211.1:0-5916 GCA_964566605.1 uncultured Saprospiraceae bacterium
AATGTCTAAAGGCCCAATTCTTTCATTCCCATTTAAATCCAGTAAAGGCGCACCTTCAGCAATTCCATTGTTGATAGCAGAACTATTTTCATCTGGATAAAATTCTAAATCTCCTGGACCTACCACAAAATTAATATCCTCATTATTAAAATCATTCATCCCTGTTAATGCATCAAGTGCAGAATTATCCGTTGATAGGTTACCTCCATTTGATATTAATTCCGGTTCTCCATCTTCTATTCCATAATTATCTCCTCCTATGTTACTAAGTAAAACATTTTGTAATGTTACAGTACTCTTAGCCGATGGACCTCCTTCCCAACTTGCAATACCCGAAATCAAATTTGCACTATTGTCTGCAAAGGTTGAATTGATTATAGAAACACTTGTAGTTATGCTGTCTGTAACATTTATTGACATTGCACCACCTATCACATCCGTTCCCGATGAGAAATTATTCGTTAGCATTACATTAACGAGTGTCGCATTCGTGTTCACTGTGTTAATTCCAGGAGCTTGTTCGCTAGCACTATTTAAAAACATATCAGCACCATTTATATTTAGTATAGGAAGAAAATCACCTTCTTCATCAGAGGCAGTGGAAAGAACACCTCCAAATTCTGCTGTATTATTAAAGTATTGACAATTTTGAATAGTAATTATTGCATCGTCATTTTGTGAATAATTAGCACCTCCGCTACCTCCTGAACTGTTCGAATCAAAAACGCAATTATTAAAAGTTGATCTTGCCCCAAATGCATTCGTTGATGCACCTCCAACATTTATAGCCATATTATTTCTGAAAAAACAATCTTCAAATACCATAGTTGAAAGAGAATCGTAAGATGCAACAGCACCACCAAATGTTCCTGAATTACCATCAAATTCACAATTAATGACATTCACAGTTATAGAATCTTCATTGTTAAATGTTCTTAATTGTAATGCTCCTGCAGAAGATCCAAAAGAAGTATTATCCTTGAAAGTGCAATTTAGTAAGGTATTGTTTTCACCTCCTATGTACATCCCAATTCCTCTTCCTGAACCTGAATTTCCTTCAAAATGTAAGTCTTCCAATGTAACTTCAGCTAACAAATACATTCCTACTCCAAATGTTCCATAGTTATTTATAAAATCACTATTAGTAATTATTGAGCCATCAGCTGTTGCTCCTCTTGGATATATTCCTCCACCAAAATGACCATAGTTTTCAGTTAATATACAGTTGTTTATAATGGGTGCTCCATAAGTTAAAATTCCTCCTCCTCTTCTTCCATCATCAGCACCTGTGGCAGGTTCAGTTGTTCCACCTTTTAATGTGATTCCATCGATCACTGTGTTGTTGGTAATATTATCAGCTATAAATAGAACATGTCTATTGTTATCATCTCTATTTGTCTGACCTTCTCCTGCTACATCATCTCCATTCTGATCGGCATCAAAAACAACAATATGCTCAGCTGGATCTCTGTCATCCACTGAACTTTCTGTTCCAGCAAACCCACCATAGATCTTCATATCCACATTGATTTCTAGAAAATTATCGGAAGTTGCATTAGTTCCAGGGCATAAATAATTACCTTCTGCAATCCATATTTCATCTCCTTCTGTTGCATTATTTATAGCTGTTTCGATGTCATTATATGCATTGGTCCAAGTTGAACCATCGGCAGTTCCATTTGCATCTATATCGACATAGATTTGGGCTGAAAGAGAATACGTAAGAACTGTGCATAATACTAATAAGAGAGATTTAAACATAATGTTATTTTTTATTATGAAGTTAAATTAAAACATTCTGAAGTAATTTGCAATGTAATCAAGATGAAATTTTATTGACTTATTGGTTTTAAAAGGAGAATTAGAAGTTGGCAATGTATTTTTAGACTTAATCATGCCTGCAAGAATCAAAAGATTTTTTTATCATTGATTTGAAAACCGACAATCTGTAACTTATGTCATGCAAGAAAATACTTTTTATACTTTTCATTTTAGGATGTTTTGAATCTAGTTTTGCGATTCAAAGCAATCAATTAGTAAGGAACTATGAATTTTCCTCATCTGATTTTGTCAACACTGAAATTTCAAACTTTTTTATAAAAGAGTATTACAAAAGAAATGCTGAGAAAAGAAGTAAGGTGCATTTTACTAATTTAAAAAGTCAGCTATATGATGTGTTCTCAAGAAAAAATCATCCTTTACAAGATAGCTGTGAAGTAATCATATTCAGTAATGGCGACAAGCAATTAGTAGAAATAGTAGAGCTAACAAATAATGTTATAAAGTATAGAAGATGCGGAATGCCAGATGGCCCATTATTAATTAAAACAATAGATGATCTTTATAAGATAAAATACGCTACAGGCGAAAACAAGATTATAAATAAAGATAATGATCCTGCTAAAAACGAAGAAGTTAAAGAAAAGGCAGATGAAAAGACAGTTCATGATGCGTTTGCAGTTGGATTTTTATTTGGATTCTTATTCAATGTCTTTGGTTTGTTGGATATGGGAAACTGGAAAACGAAAGTTTTAAGAAAGGCCTATTTTAAAGGTTGGTTAACTGGTTTAATAGTTTTAATTACAATTTTTGCCTTAGCTGCAGCATTTTGATTGTAATTTTTTTCAAAATTAGAATACTATTTATAACTAACATTTTCAGATTTTGTATCATACGATAAACAGAAGGCTTATATTTGCGCTCTGAATTTTTGCATTTGAAACGAACCGAAAATATAGTTGATGTTGTTCTGCCCTTAGCGCTTCCTAAGACCATGTCTTATAAAGTAGCGGACAGTCAGATTGACAAACTTGATTTTGGTATTCGTATTGAAGTTTCTCTTCGGAATAAACTCTATTCAGGGATTGTAGTTAGTAAAGTCTACGCTAAGGAAATTGATTATCCTATAAAACCCATTGTTAGTATTTTGGACGAAAGTCCCATCGTTACTAAAACACAATTCAAATTATGGAATTGGATTGCATCCTATTATTGCTGTACATTGGGTGAAATTATGTCGGTGGCACTTCCAGGAAATCTTAAGCTATATAGTGAAACGAAGATTACTGGAGTAGAAGATTATGAAGATTATATAGAGGAAATGTCTGACGATGAATATATGATTATGGAGGCAGTTTCGATTCAAGGCGAACTTTCTATTTTCAATGTTCAAGAGATTCTCAATAAGAAAAGTGTTTATCCATCGATTCATAAACTCATTGATAAGCGATTGTTGTTTATTAAAGAAGAGCTTATAGAAAAATTTAAACCGAAGAAACATAGTTTTATTCGTTTTCCAGAAGAGTATGCAGAAGATCCAGAATGGTTGACACAAGTTTTCGATAAAGTAGAGAAAAGTGATCATCAACGCAGGGCGCTTCTTGCTTTTATTCAACATAAGAACAATTCTCATGAAGCCTTGAAAAAGCAAGTGGTGAAAACGGCTGTTGTTAGTTCAGCTGTGATTTCAGCAATGGTCAAAAAAGAAATTTTTATTGAAGAAAAACGTGTTGTTAGTCGGATAAACGCTGAAGAAATGGACTTAGAAATCATAAGCCCATTGAGTCCGCTTCAAACAACAAAGTTGCTCGAAATTAAAGAAGCTTTTAAAGACAAAAGAACAGTTTTGTTGCATGGTGTGACAGGAAGTGGTAAAACAAGGATTTATATAGAGTTCATAAATGAAGTGCTTGAAAAAGGAGGACAGGTTTTGTATTTGTTGCCTGAAATTGCATTGACTACCCAAATTGTTGCCCGATTAAGAAAGGTGTTTGGTGATAAGATTTTAGTTTATCACTCGAAGCTTAACTCACACGAAAGGGTAGAGTTGTATAGAGAAGCGTCGAAAGGAGGGAAAATGATTTTAGGTGCAAGGTCAGCTATTTTTATGCCATTTAGTTCTCTTGATTTTATAATTGTAGATGAAGAACATGATTCTTCTTACAAGCAACAAGATCCTGCGCCGAGATATAATGCAAGAGATACAGCTATAGTACTTGCTAATATATTTGATGCAAAGGTGCTTTTAGGTAGTGCAACTCCTTCCCTTGAATCATGGATTAATGCACATGAAAATAAATATGGATTTGTCTCCATATTAGAAAGATTTGGGAATAGTATGTTGCCGGAAATCCAATTGGTAAATTTGAAAGATGCCTACAAGAAAAATAAGATGAGGTCTTATTTTAGCAAAGAGTTACTTCAGGCAATGTCGGATGAAATCATTATGGGAAGGCAGGTTATTTTATTTCAAAATAGAAGAGGTTTTGCTCCTGTTTTACAATGCGATATTTGTGGCTGGAAAGCAGAGTGTCGAAATTGTGATACCTCGCTGACGATTCATAAATATTTCAATGAAGTGCGTTGTCATTATTGTGGCTTCCGCCAAAATATGCCTCCAGCTTGTCCATCATGTGCGAATGAACACCTCAAAGAAGCAGGTTTCGGAACTGAAAAACTTGAACTTGAATTGAAAAAGCTTATGCCAGAAGTTCGCATAGGTAGGATGGATTATGATACGGCAAAGACTAAAAATCAATACGAAAAAATCATATACGAATTTAGTTCACACCAACTTGATATCCTTATTGGTACCCAAATGGTCACCAAAGGGCTAGACTTTGAAAAGGTTTCATTAGTAGGTATATTGAATGCTGACAAACTTTTAGCTTTTCCAGATTTCAGATCAACAGAGCGAGCATTTCAATTAATGACACAAGTAAGTGGAAGAGCAGGAAGAAGAAATAAACGTGGAAAAGTTATTGTCCAAACATTCTCACCTACACTACCAATTTTTACAGATGTAATTAATACGGATTACAATGGCTTTTTCAAGAGAGAATTCGAAGAAAGAAGAAAAACGGTATTTCCACCAATTGTTCGAGCAATTGAAATCACGATAAAACATAAAAAGGATCATATTGCAAAAGAGGCAGGTGAGTTATATAGAGAATTCCTGCATAAAGAAATCGGTCAGCGAGTATCGTCTTTGTTTACTCCTTCCATTCCTAGACTAAGAAATTACTACATCCAAAAACTTTTTATAAAGATGGAGAAAGATAAAGACGTAAATACGACAGTGAAGCGCTGGGTACAGTATTATCGTCTCCATCTATTGAACAGTAAAGGATTTAAATCTGTTAGAATAAATGTAGATGTAGATCCGTATTAATGTAGTTGACTTAGAGTCAGCATTTAATGCATTTCATTTTAACGTTTTTTGTTTCTTATTCTGTCAAAACATTGATTTGCCAAATCAAAAAACGAGCTTATCACATTGATTCGGAATTAAATTACGATTTTTCATTAAAAATAGAATAAATATCGGTATTTGAAATATTTTCAATATTTTATAGCGAAAAATTCGTTATTTCCTTATTTTATTCTAATTTTGCGGAAGTTAAAACCTACTGATCTTCATTTGATGTTTAATACAACAATGTATTGATTGAACGATTTCAAACTTTGATTTTTTAACCAATCATTTCGATAATATATGATTTCAACCGAGTTATCAAATAAGCCAACTAACAAATCACAAAAGAATAAATTCATCCAACAAGCAATTGAGGATTTAAAAACTTGTTTGATTTCTAGAGAGGCAAGTATTTTAGCTCGGAAAGAAGTATTGACTGGTAAAGCAAAATTTGGGATTGTAGGAGATGGAAAGGAAGTGCCTCAAGTTGCCATGGCAAGAGCCTTTAAAAATGGAGACTTCAGAACAGGTTATTACAGAGATCAAACATTCATGTTTGCAACTGGATTACTTACAGTAAAACAGTTTTTTGCGCAATTATATGCCGATACAGAAAATGATCCTCATTCCGGAGGAAGGCAAATGAACAGTCATTATGCTACCAAATTTATCGATAAAAATGGTGAATGGCTTAATCACACTCAAACGAAAAACGTTTCTTC
>CAZMKA010000212.1:0-5895 GCA_964566605.1 uncultured Saprospiraceae bacterium
CTCTTAGGAAGTCTCCAACTTTCTGTCCATAAGAAGCAAAAAACGCATAATCAGCTGTAGAAAAATCAGAAACATTATCGTAATTCACACTACCATCAGGACCTATCAAGTTCAATGTGTATGGGATATTATCAATACCCATTCGAATGATAGAAATAGAACCGTAAGAGCTTTTATCTTCATCAATTCTTTTAGCAATTCCTATGTAATCATAATTAGCAACACCCCCAAACCACTCAGCGTGCATTGCACTTGCTTGCAAAGGAGCATCTATTTTAGATAATCCCGCAGGGTTCCATAATGCAGCTGTTACATCATTTACTGAAGCAACTTGCGCATGAAACATTCCATGTGCTCTTGCTCCAACACCAATGTTTAAAAATTCATTGACAAATTTCTTTTGGGCGTCAGCCACAGAAAAAGAGGAAATAAGAATTAATAAAATAAGTGATAAGTTCTTAAAATTCTTCATTTTTGATACTATCATTAAAAACTAGTTCAAGTTGTATGAATTAGTTGTGTATAAATCCAAAGGTATAACTCTTATAAGACGTAAACTATTACCCAATGATGAAAAAAAATCAACTAAAGTTATTGATTTTGTGTGTTAGCTTACAATTTATAACTTTTTCTTCGTGCAAAAATACACAAAATAACTATGTAATTACGAAAAGCACATTGGGTGAAAATGGAGGTATTGCAACAGCCCACCCAATAGCAAGTGAAATTGGTATCGACGTTTTGAAAAAAGGAGGAAATGCTGTTGATGCTGCAATTGCAGTCCATTTTGCATTAGCAGTTGTTTATCCAGCAGCAGGGAATATAGGAGGCGGAGGATTTATGGTTTATCGAACCAATTCAGGTGAAAAATTCGCATTGGATTTTAGAGAAAAAGCACCATTAGCTGCGGCTGAGAATATGTATCAAGATGATGAAGGAAACATAATAAAAGACCTAAGTACAGAAGGAGCACTGGCAGTAGGAATTCCTGGAGCAGTAAAAGGAATGGAAGCTGCATTCAATAAATTCAGTAAACTTAAAAACTGGAATTCACTGATAGAACCATCTATCAAATTAGCAAAAGAAGGTTTTCGACTAACAAGAAAACAAGCTAAACACCTCAATGATTCTAAAGAAAAATTCATCAAGAATAACCCAGGACTTCAAAGCCCGTTCACAAGTGAGCGAATTTATTTTGAAGGTGATCTTTTTATCCAAGTGGAATTAGCGAATACCTTAACGAGCATTAAAGATAAAGGGGCTGATGGCTTTTACAGAGGTGAAGTAGCTGAAAATTTAGTTGAAAGTGTAGGTGAAGCTAAGGGTATCATTACGATGGAAGATCTCGCGCGCTATGATGTAGCATGGAGAGATGTCATTTCATTTGACTATAAAGATTACACCATCCATTCTATGCCACCTCCTTCTAGCGGTGGGATCGTACTTGCTCAGTTATTTAATGCTTTAGAGAGCCATGAGTTTATGGGATTTCATGAAGAAAAAGATATTCAAATAATTGTAGAGGCGGAAAGAAGAGCATATGCTGACAGAGCTCATTTTATGGGAGATGCAGACTTTGTAGATGTACCAATAGCAGAACTCATTTCAAAAGAATATATGAAAAACCGAATGGCAGATTTCACTTTTGAAAAAGCGTCGGAAGTTGATGACATCGAACATGGTTATATAGAAAGCGAAGAAACAACTCATTTTTCCATCGTAGACAAAGATGGAAATGCTGTATCACTTACAACAACACTGAATGCAGCATATGGAAGTAAGTTTATTGCAAAAGGTGGCTATTTATTAAATAATGAAATGGATGATTTTAGCAGTAAAGTGGGACATCCAAATTTATATGGTCTTGTAGGAGCTGAAGCTAATAAAATAGAACCCGAAAAGCGTATGTTAAGCTCTATGACTCCCACTATTGTAGAGAAAAATGGACAACTTTTTATGGTTATTGGTACACCTGGAGGTTCAACAATTATTACAAGCGTTTTTCAAGCATGCATAAATGTGATGGAATACGAAATGAATATGAACGATGCTATTCAGTCTTGTCGCTTTCATCATCAATGGAAACCTGAAGAGATCTTTTACGAAAAAGCCTGTTGGGACAACAACTTAATAAAGGAGTTAGCTGTTAAAAACTATGGTTTAAAAGAAAGATCAAATATTGGGCGTATGGAAGGTATACTGAAGACGTCGAGCGGTTATGAAATTGCAGCCGATAAAAGAGGTGATGATCACGCGATAGGATTTTAATAAACTCAACATTAACTTAACTAAAATTCAACTAACAAAAGATGGAAGTGACTGAAAACAAAGGATTTTTTGCTAATTTCAGAGGTGATTTATTTGGAGGTTTAACAGCGGGAATTGTAGCTTTGCCATTGGCTTTGGCTTTCGGCGATCAATCGGGAATGGGTGCTGCTGCTGGACTATTCGGTGCAATATTCATAGGATTTTTTGCCAGTTTATTTGGTGGAACTAATACACAAATTAGTGGACCAACAGCACCGATGACTGCGGTGAGTATGTTGGTTGTAGCGGGAATTTTAGCTACAAATGATGGTAATCTAGAAAAGGCTATTCCTACAATACTTGCAGTTTTCCTGATGGCAGGATTATTTCAAGTGGTATTCGGTTTAATTAAAATCGGTGGCCTTATAAAATATATCCCCTACCCTGTGGTGTCGGGTTTTATGTCGGGAATAGGAATCATAATTTTGATCACGCAATTATTGGCTTTATTTGGGTATAACCCCAAAACAGATCAAGTTAATATTGATAAATTCCTTCCCCAAGTTGAAGCGGTTGTGTTAAGTAAGAATCTAAAGGAATCTTCAGATAAAGATTATTTGGATATTGAAGCATATGAAAGGTCGATAGCCAAAACAAAAATCACAAGTGAATCCGATAGAATAGAAGAAGCCAAAACATTGATAAGTGCAGACTCTAAAGGTGTTTTAGGAGCTATTAAATATTTGCCAAAAGCAATACAAAACATTAATTGGCTAGAATTCATATTGGCATTATTCACAATCTTCATCATCTATGGTTTCAAAAGAATTACAAAAGTAGTTCCGTCTTCCTTGGTTGCATTGATTGTCGTTACATTGGTTGTTGTTATTGCAAAATTTGATGCTTTAAACATAGGTACGATACCGAGAGGGTTTCCTAAATTTCGAATGGATATATTCACAGAATTTAAGTTATCAAGTCTAACTCCCTACATTTTCACTGCTTTCTCTTTAGCTTTACTAGGGGCAATAGATTCCTTATTAACTTCAGTAGTTGCTGATAACATGACTAAGACAAAACATAAAAGTAACAGGGAATTGATAGGTCAAGGAATAGGTAATTCAGTAGCTTCTTTATTCGGTGGAATTCCGGGAGCAGGAGCGACGATAAGAACAGTTGTAAACATTGATGCAGGTGGTAAATCGAAGTTAAGTGGATTAATAGCTTCGTTATTACTACTCTTTACCTTGTTGGCAATTGGCCCTTATGCAGAACAGATACCAAAAGCTGTTTTAGCTGGAATACTAATTACTGTAGGAATAGGTGTAATGGATTATAAAGGTTTACGAGCATTGCGGTCAATGCCTAGAACTGACGCTGTTGTTTTGATTACGGTAATGTTATTGACTGTCTTTTGGGATTTAATATATGCGGTGGGTATTGGTTTAGTTATTTCAGCATTTATGTTTATGAAAAAAATGGCTGACATTTCAATAAAAGATTCTAAAATTATCAATGCAGATGAAAATAAAACATATCCGAATATTGATAAAATAAAGCCTAGTTTGCGTAATAAAGTAGTAGTGAAAAATATTGATGGGCCGTTATTTTTTGGGAATGTAAAAGAGATAAAATCATTATCAAACTTTATTCCGAAAGGTATAAATTACATTGTAATCGACTTGAAAGACGTGCCATATATTGATAAGACAGGCTTGCTTACATTAGAAGATATCGTTTTAGATGTTGAAAGAAATGATATAAATGTTTTATTGGTAGGTCTTAACGAGCAAACAAGATACATGGTTGAATCAATAAATATTGTTCCTAAATTAGTAACTGAAGATCATGTTTTCGAGAATTTTGACAAATGTGCGTTATGGTTGAATAACAATAAATAATAGATTACTGTTTGTTGAATTTAGCTTATGATTTTTTGGGCTTTACGCCCAAAGAAATTATGAAAACATCATCCATTTAAATATTTATTCCTTTTAAAGGATACACCTTTTCTTATTAAATATGCATGATATGCACTTGGCACATCATGGTGCCATGCTGGTAATATTAAGGTTATTAACATCCTATCAATATGTGATACAAGACCTAAGAAAATAGAAAAGTAGAATGGGATTCCAGCGTGCCCAAAACCTATTAATGAAGTAAAAGCAACGAGCATACTTACTCCCCAAAGCTTAGATAATAAAGCATGAGTACATGTTTCTCTTCGGAATTTTACAAGGCTAATCACGTAGCAAGAAACTTCCATAATGAGTAGTATTCTTATTCCTATTATATTTTCCATTATAACCGAAGGAACCAAGATCCAAGAAGCAACTCCTATGCTTACCCAAAACACCATATCTACTTGGCTATCCAATCGTCTGAGTTTAGTAGATGAAGTACCTTGATTCCTAGCAATAATTCCATCTAGAATGTCTGAAATTAAGCCTAAAAACATTAGAATGACAATAATTAGATTGGCATCATGTCCTTTAAAATAGGCTAAACCTAAGATAACAGGTGCGAGAAGAAAGCGAAATAAGATAAGATAAATAGGAAGGTTCATATGGTGATGTGGTTTAGACTATGATTTTTTTATTAATTAACATCAAATAACTTAGTAAAGTGTTGATCTAAACCAAGTGCTAAATAGATAATTATGAAGATTAAAAATCGGGATAATAATTTGTATGACATTCTGTATTCGAATTTCCTTTTGGACTTTGAAACAAAATATTTAATAGCTAAAAATACTAAAGAAATAGCTGATCCTGCGATAAGAGATGTTATCCCTGTCAATGCCATCACTTCATAAGATTCCCATTTTAATACACTAAATAGTAAAGCTATACAAGCAACTGATAAAGCTTGACCTAAAAACAATGACATAATTATATCTACTGCATTAAATTTTAAAGATTTAAACAAATACCAAGGCAAGACTAAATAAACGAATGACAATGACATCAAACCTATTAAAATTAAAAAATCGCTAGGTATTATTACACCTATGAGGATTACTAAAACAGGTAAACCCTCGAGTATAATTGGTGTAATCCTAAATAGATTAAAGGCAGTATTAGTGGATGAGTTTTTCATTAAATATTATTTAAGAATAACCAAATTAAATAATTTTGGTTATAATTATTATCAGGACTTAAATAATAACTTATGAATAATCTAGTATTTACGTTTTTATGTGTTCTTATTTTGGGTAGTGTTCAAGCACAAAATGAAGAGATCAACTCAACACCATATTCAGCTGATTTAGTGATGGGACCTTATTTGATATTGGATGGGACGATATACGAAAGTGTATTTTTAAATGGGGTGCGCATAGGATATGACATAAATAACAGCGTTACTATAGGTCTTGAATACTTGGCTGGAAATCAAGAAGACTTGGCAGGTCAACTAGGTACAACTCATAGTGCATTTGGGAACTTGAAGTACTATCTTAAAAAAGAGACTTCACAAACGAGATATAGGCCTTTTTTGTTAGCGGGTGGAGGATTTTTTGAGTTCAAGGATTTTTCTCAGGATGTTCTTGGAGTTTCGTTTTATCTAAGTGCGGGAGTTGATATGCAAATTACAAATCGAGTAAGGGGTTTTCTAGAACCAAGGTATGTAAATCTAGGGTTACTG
>CAZMKA010000213.1:0-3823 GCA_964566605.1 uncultured Saprospiraceae bacterium
GACAAAACCAATAAAAGAAAAACCTTCTAAAACAAGTTCAAATCAAAACACCCAAGAAACAGGTTATTTTGTTATGTCGTTAAATGGCGAAACATTTAAGTCAACCAATTTTGCGAATGATTATTGCAACATGCATTATTACTACGATGGAGAAAAATCGGTTCTTACGATAAGACTAAAAGATATGAACGTTGAAAATTCCGTACTCATATCAATCCGTGGGTCAGAAGCTTTAATAGACAATCCTCCTTCAAAAATCACAAATATCCTTCCCAAAAGCAAAGAGAAACCTGCCGTTTCTATTAACTATATTAAGGATAATGATTATATGGCTACTACTCTGGGAGAAGGTGAATTTATCCTAGAAGAAATATCAAAAGGAAAAATTGTAGGTAGTTTTAAAGGAACAGGAGGAAAAATAAAAGATATTCTCACAGGAGGCACACTTGTACCTTTTGAAGGAGAATTCTCTCTGACAACAGATATTATTCAGGAAGTCAGAGCAAACGAATAAACATCTATACCAAAATCAAAAAAAATCATTTTGGCCTCTTTATTCATTTCAACTGTAGCACGAAAATGTACTTTTCGCTTACTTTTTTCTGTACCTATTTAAGTAAAATAAGGTGGAGGTTTTAAAAATTTATCATAAAACGATAAGTTTAAGCAAGTGAATAACGTTTAATTAATGGTATAGAGGGATTCTCTATTTTATCGTGACCTTCGTCCTATTAACATGAACCATTCAAAAAAAACTGAATGACAAAGATTGAAAGAGAAGATATTCACATTATTTCTCGACACAGTAATTGGTCAGAAAAGAGTATTGATGATGTGTTGAAAAAGAATATATACAATGATAAAGAATCATGGTTAAAATTCCTTAAACTCTTTTTTATTAGTTTGGGAGTAGGGTTCACAACTGCAGGCATTATTTTCTTTTTTGCCTACAACTGGGAAAATCTTAATAAATTCATCAAAATTGGATTAATCGAGGGTTTAATCATCATTTTAACTTTGATCATTCTATTCTCTAAACTTAGCTTGGATGTCAAAAATATTGTACTTACAGGTACATCTATATTAATAGGCGTTTTATTTGCTGTTTTTGGGCAGATCTATCAGACAGGTGCAAATGCTTATGATTTTTTTCTTGGATGGACAATGTTTATTGCCATTTGGGTTATCATTTCAAATTTTGCTCCATTATGGCTTGTCTTTATCACTTTGGTTAACACAACACTTTTTTTATATGCAGAACAGGTTGCGCACCACTGGTCAGAAGTTTTTGTTTTCACTTTACTTTTCATAGTTAATACCCTGTTTGTGCTCATTCCTTTAATAGGGAAAAGATATAATGATAAAATAAAACCACCAATATGGTTTTTGAATACCATAGTACTAGCAGCAGTATCTTGCAGTACTATAGGAATAGTAATCGGTATTTATGAAAAATTTCAAGTATCCTTCATTGTATTACTCATACTAACATCCATAATGCATGGTCTTGGAATTAAATATGGATTGAAAGTCAAAAGCGGCTTTTATTTGTCCATCATTCCTTTTAGTATCATCATTATTATTTCGGCGTTACTTATTGAGTTATATGAAGAGGCGTCTATGTTTTTCTTTGTGAGCTTGTTTGTCATAGGAAGTGTAACACTAGTAATTAAAAACCTAATTAACCTTCAAAAGAAATGGACAAATTAACCAGCAAAAAAGAACTACTTGATGTTATTCGTTTAGCAGAAGGTGCAGATTTTATATGTGACGAACAGGCTATTCTCGAAGAGTATAATGCCCTGGGTGAAAACACATCTAGTTTACCCATTAAAGTGCTTTCCATTTTTGGAAGTTTTTTGGCCACTTTAGCATTTCTTGGTTTTCTTTTAATTGCAGAACTTTATGACACTGAAATAGGCATATTACTTTTAGGAATAGGTTTTCTATCTTCGTCTATTTTCCTTAATAAAAGATATGATAAACTCATCATTGATACTTTTAGTATCTCATTATATGTGACGGGATTTGCTCTATTTGCATTTGCTTTAGCAGATATGAAAGTTGATGAAAACATCATTGCACTATTGAATTGCCTTATTGCTTTCAGTTCATTAATCATTACTCAAAATTTCATTTTACCTTTTATTTCCATTCTTACAATGAGTGGCTCTATTATTTTTCTAATTTGTGCTAATGATGCTAATGATTTAATTCATTTATACATTACTGCATATACAGTGGGTTTAGCATACATATTCTTACATGAAGGTAATATAATCTCGTCGAGTAACCGATTATCTAAGCTTTATAATCCGCTTAGAATTGGCATAATTTTCTCTTTATTATTTGGTCTAATTTCAATCGGCAAACGACATTTAATACCCATTACACAGGAATATATATGGATATCATCCATTGTAATCATTTCAGTCATATTGTATGTTGTTTCTATCATCATTAAAATGAATGAAATCAGCTCGACTAAGAGTAAGGTTGTAATCTACGTTTTAAGCAGCTTAACCTTACTTTTAACCATATTTTCACCTTCTATATCTGGAGCAATTCTGATCTTGTTATTAAGCTTTTTGGTTAATTACAAGTCAGGATTTGTAATAGGGATTATATCAATCATCTATTTCATTTCACAGTATTATTATGACTTAAATCTTACCTTATTGACGAAGTCTTTACTCTTGTGTTCATCAGGAATCTTGTTTCTATTATTCTATATATTCATTATTAAAAATGTAAGAGCCGATGAAAAAATATAAGTG
Organism: uncultured Saprospiraceae bacterium; assembly: GCA_964566605.1. Lineage (GTDB taxonomy): Bacteria > Bacteroidota > Bacteroidia > Chitinophagales > Saprospiraceae > JAHDFB01. Next base: position 2,778 of record CAZMKA010000213.1, read on the forward strand.
GATAATTATACTTGTAAATCTTATCATTTTACTTGGATTCTTTAATTACTCTGTTTTTCAAAAAGAAAAATTACTGAATGATGGACAACTCATATTATTAGAATTAGCGCCAGTAGACCCGCGTTCATTAATGCAAGGAGATTTTATGAGATTGAGATACGATATTTCTCGAAATATCAATAATGACAGTATTTCTAAAAGAGGTTTTTGTGTTGTCAAGTTGGAAGAAAATGGTGTTGGCCAAAAAGTACGCATTCAGGAGCTTAAGGAACCAATCAATGAAGGTGAATTTCTCATTGAATACACTTCACAAAAATGGCGAGATATAAATATTGGTGCAGAATCATTCTTCTTCCAAGAAGGAGAAAGTGAAAAGTATGAAACTGCTAAATATGGCGGAGTAAAAGTTGACAGTGAAGGGAATAGCCTCTTGATTGGTTTGTACGACGAACATCTTACTAAGATAGAATAGGCATGTGCCTTGATACATACAATTATTTTTATTGATATGTAACTTGTCTACATTTTAGTTTCAGGACGATATAAAACCATTTTTAAAGTATATTTTTAAGTTAGCTGCAAGCTGAAACAAATAGAGAATACAAGAAAAATAAAGGAATGAAACCGAATCCACAACTAAATAAATTCATAGAACCATATGACGAGCGAATTCAAAACTTGACAATAGAATTGCGTAATTTTATAACGGATTTGATTCCTGAATCGAACGAATTGATTTGGGACAATTATAATGCAGTAGCAATGGCTTACTCGAAATCGGAAAAACTAAAAGATGCCTTTTGTCATATTTCAGTTTATTCTGGACACGTGAATTTCGGATTTAATCGTGGAGCGGAATTATCAAAAACAAACGTCAAACTGAATGGAAAGGGAAAATTAATTCGGCACATTTCGGTAAAGGACTTCCAATCTTTCCCAAAACAGGAAATAAAAAATATGATTTGGGAAGCAGTTGGAATTTCTGAAACGTTGAATAATGAATTGACTGAAAAGAATTCTCAACCAAAAAGTCTTGTAATGTCAAT
>CAZMKA010000213.1:3833-5811 GCA_964566605.1 uncultured Saprospiraceae bacterium
AAAAAAGATAAGGCCAAAGAACTAAAGCCAGCAGATAACAACACATGTAAAAAATAGCGGTTAAATCGCTTAAACTAAACAAAATGAATAAATTAAAGATCAGCTATAATCCGAAAAGTTAGTGGATAAAAATCCGCTTCTTTTGATAAACAAGACTGTTGTGTGCTATTCCCCAGATTCGATCTACAAAAATTGAGATAAAAAGCTATCAATTTTCTTAAAACAAATTAATTTCCCTAGCTAACGATCGATATTGGAATTTGATATAATGATGTATAAAAAGTAAATTTGAAAAAGAAAAATAGCTATTGATAATCAGAAACTTAGCTAAATTTAATCAGAATAAAATTATACAAACCAATATCCATGTAAACAAAATACTAATCGTTTATACCTTATGTCATCTAACGAGACCAAAAAAATTAAGTAATTCGTACCATAATATTATACAAACAATTATCCTTATAATTTAGTTTTCAATTTGTAGCTAAAGAACGTGACAATAATCCTGATGAAAAAAATAATAAATGAGTGCTGAAAAGATAGTCCAAAAACAAGTGAATGCATATAATGCTAGAGATATTGTTACGTTTGTAAGTTGTCATGCTGAACATGTAGAACTTTATAATTTTCCAGAAAACATACCTTTTTTAGTTGGTAGAGAGAAATTAAAAAATGTATATAAAGTCATTTTTGAAAAATCTCCGAACTTAAATACAAAAATCTTAAGTAGAATGAAAATGGGTAATATTGTTATTGATCATGAAGAGGTAACAGGAAGAAAGGGAGTCGATCGTTCGATAATTATCGCCATATATGAAGTTGAAAATGGCTTGATTTCAAAAGCTCGTTTCATAAGAGAAAAGTAATTCCTTATCCTTCTATTAATTATGTAATAAATTGCAAATCGATGAAAAGTGAAGAGAATATAGTAATAGTTGGCGCTGGACTTAGTGGTCTAACTTTGGCATATTTATTAACGAAAAAAAACATCAAGACAACTATTTTGGAAGCTTCATCTAGAATAGGAGGGCGCATTCATACGGTGAAAGGAAAGTTAGATACACCTTTGGAGTTAGGTGCAACATGGTTTTCAGACATTCACATAAACTTGATAAACTTATTAGATGAATTAGGATTGGAAACTTTCACACAATACACAAAAGGCAAATCATTATATGAGACAAGATCATTTGGACCTCCAGATATATTCTCTGTTCCTGAATCTCAAGAATCATCCTATAGAATTGCTGGTGGAACTCAAGTTTTAATACATAAATTACTAGCTAAAGCTTCATTTTCAGAGCTTAAACTAAACAATAGCGTTTTAGCAATTAATCAATTAGAAGATAGACTTTTAATAGAAACCTCAATGGATGAAGAAATAATTGCTGATAAAGTAATCTTATGTTTACCTCCGAAATTAGCAGGTGAACGAATTAAGTTCTCTCCTAAACTACCTGCCAGCGTTTTATCAATCTTGCCATCGGTTCAAACTTGGATGGCTGGTAGTATAAAATTTGTGATAGAATACAAAGCACCATTTTGGAGAAAAAATGGGTTTTCAGGAATGTTATTTAGTCGGACTGGTATTGTTGCAGAAATGCATGATCACATGGATTACACCAAAAACCTTCATGGATTTACAGGATTCTTAAACCCAAACGCTGTTTCTTACTCTGAAGAATTTAGAAAAAAACTAGTAGTTAACCAATTAGAAAAATTGCTAGGTTCAGAGGCGTCAAGCCCTGCTTCTTATTTTGATAAAATATGGAAGAATGAATTTGTATCAAATGAAACACCTGGAAGCCTAATCTTACATCAGAATAATGGACATCCAGTTTTTAAGGAAAGTTATTATAATAATTCTTTATTTTTCTCGGGAACCGAATCATCAAATGAGTTTTCGGGGTATATGGAAGGTGCAGTTATTTCAGCTAAAGCAATGGTTGACAGGATTTTTCAATAAAATCTATAT
>CAZMKA010000214.1:0-5770 GCA_964566605.1 uncultured Saprospiraceae bacterium
GAGCGAAACGATAAATAATCGCTATAATGTTATACACAAGCATGATAATGATTAACCATCGAAGTGCACCTACTCCTAGTACTGCCCAGTCATTCAACTTGAATACTAAGTCCAAATAATTAATTATTAAATTTCCTAATACAATTAGTGCGGACGAAATAATAAAAAGAAACGAAACAACTAAGGTCAATGCTACTGCAATTAAACGCTTTTTCCACCAACTTCTTCTTTTAAAAGTAATATTATGATTTAACTTTTCAAACCCACTTATCAAACTCAACATCCCATTACTGGCAAAGAAAATCGCAAGAATTAAACCAAAAGAAAGTAGGCCTCCTCTTGGTTGAGATACAATATCATCAACAATGGAAAAAATATATTCTTCACTTTGCTCAGGTAACAAACCTCTTACTGATTCTCGTATATCAAATGCATAATCAGCTACCGTAGGAATAAGCGGAAGTAATGTAAATAAGAAAATGATAGAAGGGAAAAGAGCAATGAAGAAACTAAAAGTAACTGAATTAGCTCGAGTAACTATGGAATCATCTTTAGCTTCTTCAATCAAGAATTTTATCACATTAAAAATTGGTACACCTGAAAGCCCCAGAATACTCTTTGTTTTAGAAAAATGAATTAACTTTTTGATAGGTGGGTAAGCCTTCCAAAATTCAATATCTGTATACTTTTTCCAATTTTTCTGCACCGTCTATCACTGGTTTTTAAAATAAGCTCCTAATGCTTCAATAATAAATGAAGGTGCATCAATTCTACTTCCATCACTCTTTATAAAAGCAAGTTTTACAACTGAACGATTGATTATTTTATTTCCTTCATTGAAAATATCTGTGTGAAAACTAATAAAAGAAGAAGGTATCTCCCTTATTTCAGTTCGCAAAGTTAACTTAGAATCATAATATGCAGGTCTTATGAAATTACTTTCATACTTGGCAACAGGTAATAACACATCGTGCATATCCTCCATATCTTTATATCGAATGCCTAATTCTCTTAAAGCTTCCACCCTTGCAACTTCTAAATATGTAGCGTAATTCCCATAATAAGTATAACCCATTTTATCCGTTTCGGCATAACGCACACGTATTTCAGTTTCGTGTTTAAACATTATATTTTCTCTCTTAAAATAGGACAAGTCATACAATGAGAACCACCTCTTGCTCTTGATAATTCATTCGAAGGAAGATTTATAATTGTACGATGTATATCGTTCACTTTTAATTCTCCACTGTCCAATTTTTGAAGTAATTCTTCAGCTTGAACAATTGTGTATCCTTCTTTTTGAAGTGCTTTATCAGTGTAAGGATTTCTGTCATAGCTGAATGCAACTCCTGGTCTTACACTGACCATGTTACAACCATCAGTCCATTGTTCTCTATCTTGATAAGGACTTTTGCCTTCACCTGCAAATATGAAACGCATGTCGGGGTTTATTTCTTTCCACATAAATTCTCTTACAGAATCGTATACTTCTATCTTACCAGACTTATTATGCACTTCAACTCTTGAGCTTTCTCCATCATAAACAATTGGCTTGAAACACACAATTACATTCTTGTCGATTTGCGTGAAAATCGTATCAATATGCATGTAGGATCGATTGTTGGGGATTTTTATACGTACAACATTTTCGATAATATTCTTTTTGAATAATTCTTCCGCGAGTGACTGAATCGCATGATCGGTAGTTCGCTCACTACTGCCTATCAGTAAATAATTTTCATGAAACATCATCACATCTCCTCCTTCAACACTTACTACTTCTCCATACTTACTCGGAGGAAACTTTTCTGTATCATTCAAATTAATAATACGATCATTTTCTACTAAATCCGAAAAAGTAGGGTGGGTGTTTAGGATGAATCTCGTTAATAAATTCTCTCGAAATCTTGCCTCTTTATTCGCTTTGGAAATAATGATGTGATCTTTTACTGTAATCGCAATATCTCGAGTAAAAATGAAATTTGGAATAGGGTCAAACAAGAATCGTTCATCATTTTTATGATAACCAGAAATAAGGGTGTCTGCTAATTCTTCGTTGGAAAGATTCTTGAAATACTTAATGAAAGACTGAGGCAATTCTTCATAATCCACAATTTTCTCCAAAAACTTTTCTGTGCCCTCTTTATCCACACCCAAGGATTCTGTAAGTAATTCATCTATATATATTAGCCCACCTTTTGAGCTCGACTCATTACTAACAAAATACTTTAGAAGACCTGTAAAAACATCGTGCTCGTATTGCATTCGAGGAAGATGAACAATGTCATCGAATAATAATTCTTCAGCCCTTTTGGGCGAAATTCGGGCAATCCCTTCATCGGGTCGGTGTACTAAAACACTTTTTAAATGGCCTATTTCAGAGTTACAATATACTTTCATTTGATAAGGAAATTATTAGATGCCAATATATGAAAATTGTTAGTAGCTAATGAGAAAGATGGTATGATATTTGCACGTATTAAATAAAATCATAATATGAAATCTGTAGCTTTTTTATTTTTTAGCATGTTTTTGTGTTTTGGGGCTTACGCCCAAAATAAAACAGTTGCTAATATCGATGCTAGTGGTTTAACTATAGAAGATAGAGTGTCTGTGCCTGATGGCTACATAAGACCTCCTTATCCTGAATTTACTTTCCAACATTACTTGAGATCTTTACCAATGAAAGCGGATGGTTCTAAGGTTGTAAAACATGATGGATTCAATAAGTTTTTCGAATGTTATGCTGCAGTTGTGGATTTAGATATTGATAAATCGACTAACTTATTTCACGGCGAACATGCAGTTCAGTATATGCGTAGCTTGTATTTATTTAATTCTGCTAAATTCGAACTCATAGACTACAGTTTCGATGATAACAGAAGTATAAATTTTCTTGATTACGGGAATGGCTATCGTTGGGTATTTCAAGATTCTGTTTACACGAAAGAGTTAGTTCAAGGAGTAGATTTTTCAGAAAAATCATTTAATGACTTCATGAAAGAAGTATATGAAAATACAACAACACGTGGATTAAATGCAGATACACGGTTAATTGAATTTTCAGAAGTAACCGTTGGCGATGTATTTATTCATCCTAAGTCGGTAAGATCACCTGGTCATGCAGTGATAATTATGGACATGGTTGTTAATCCTGTTTCAGGAGAAAGATTTGTTTTACTAGGACAAGGATTTAATCCCACACAAGATATTCATATTCTTAATAATCCATATGAGACAGATATTTCACCTTGGTACCGAGTAGAAGAAGATGCCCACTTTTTTACAACTATCCAATGGACTTTTCGCAAAAAGCATTGCAGAAGATTTATAATCAATGCAAATTCCGCATCATAGACAACAATATAAAATCTAGATTATATTAATATTCATAAGTGACTAAAATAGCACTTGAGTTACAGAAAAACACACTCGACAAAACCCTATATAATAGAAATTTGCCAAGTGTCAAATAGGTCACTATTTGTTTTTTTATAATGATAGTGTAGGTACTCTTTTTTCATACACAAATATGGCAACATGCCATCTGTCGAAATTATCGAAACCCTGAGCATCCATGAATACTCTCAAATATTTCCACGATTGGTCAAGATTATATAATTCCATTTCTTTTATATCAAATGCTAATTCTTCTAGTCCAGCTTGATAAAAATTCATTTCTTCAGCAGTAATACATTGAGACTGTTTGTCTGATTCTCTATGAAATAGTTTATAAGTTGGTCCTTCATCTGTATTTGTTAGCGCTTCACAATAATCAGGATCAACGCTAAGTACATGACAAGACTGAGGTTGAATATAATCGTTAGTTACATTTTCAAAACAGTCGTTGAAAGAATTACAAGGCAAATCAAGTTCATATGAAATATCGGAGTAATTATGTGGGGCAAGTTTAAATGTTCTTACAGTATTTGGTAAATGAGTATCTTGATTTCCATGTCTCCAATAACATCTATTGTTAAAGTTTTCTTCTAATTTTTTATACGATTTCGATTCTGAACAACTAGTTCCGTTTTTCCAATGAAAATCGTTGGCAAAAGCGCATGAAGATGATCTTGTAGAAATAGAATGCTTGTTTGTTAAAATTAGAATTCTTGTATACATCTTGCCATTAATACTTTTTGGCAAGACGATAATCCCATAAAAAGTTTCTAGATTTTGCTCAATAAGATCTTGAACTTGATATAAAACATCATATGTGAAATTTGATGCATCATCTATGTTGGATAGAAAAGGAGTATTGCTTATAAAGTCTATTGTATCAACTTTGATATCACCAGTTTTTACTGTAGCTTCATATAAACTAGCAATTACAATTTGACTAAAACTGGCTAGTTCTGAGGGCATAATATCTTCATAAGGAGCAAAATAATCTTTTGTCCAATTTTCAATGAGTTCATTCGGTGAAAAATAGTTTTCGTACTTATTTTCAATTTCACTACAAGAAGTGAAAAATGAAATAAATACGAAAACTATAATAATAAGTTTAAAATTTAAGGTATTCATAATGTTGAATTTAATGTCTTCTAACTATTCCACTATTAAATGACTTTTCATTTAACTAGAATTCTAAATTTCTTATAACTAACATATCTATAGTACTTCTAGTACAATAGATTTAGAGATTCGATTATGAGTTTTCAATATTAGGGGCACTGAAGGAGTAAATCTCATTATAATTCAAAAATCTCGGTCACCTTTTTTTTCGTTTCAGTTTTGGCTTAAAGGTTCATATTTCAAATAACTATAACAAACATAATAATTAATGTCAATAAAAAAAGGTTTACCTATAGATATGCAAAAAATGCGACAAAATAATATGCAATTTTATCTAAACAAGGCAATTTATTTTGTCTGTTTTTATTAAAATAACAAAATAATATATCGAATACTTGTCTAAACAACTAAATTTTAAGCTTGTCTTATCTTATTATCAATTGTAAACTTAATTAAAGAGTAAAAACCACATCTTTGGGTGATGCGCATAAGGTGTCTTTCCATCTACCTTTGTAAGTAATATAACTTCAAGATAAATTGCTTTCAAAACGTAAATTCTGCAATATCTCTAGAAATTATGTTAACACGTATAAATACGTATTTTTTCAATGCCTATTAGTATGTAATATGTGTTGAAATACCTTTACAAACCCTCTAAAATACTTTATTATGAAAACAAAGAGATTAAATTTATTGCTTGCGGTATTCTTTTTATCTTTCTTATATGGCGAAATTTCTGCACAATGTACAGGAAGTTTTGTTCTTTCTACCCAAACTCAAGTAAATAACTTTACGTGTACCTCTATCGTTGGTGATTTAATCATAGAAGATGACAATGATGGAGTCGATAATATTGTAGACTTAGATCCTATATGGCAAAATGGATTGAATGGTTTGAATGCAGATATTTCTGGAAATTTAATAATTCAGAATAATAATAACTTAACAACTTTATTTGGTTTAGATGGTATACGTGATATAGGTTCAGATCTTATTATCGAAAATAATGCACTTTTAACTACTCTTGGAGGCTCAAACATAACTAGTGTTGGGAAAAATTTAATTTTTAAGAATAATGATGCTTTTAATACGAACCTTAGTATACCTTTTATGTCTAATGTTAGTAATAATTTATACATTCAAGAAAATGATCTTTTAGTAGATTTTTCATTTAATAGTTTAACAACAGTAGGAAATAATTTTCGAATAACGAATAATCTAGCATTAACCACAGGCCTTACTTCAATTAACAGTG
>CAZMKA010000215.1:0-5755 GCA_964566605.1 uncultured Saprospiraceae bacterium
GCTGTAAACTTTGAAGTAACTCACTCTTCCTACCTGTGGTTCCGAAAGCGTTTTATAGATGAATATTGAGGTGTCTTCATCAGTTGAGCATTCTAGTGTGTTATCTGTATTTAGGGCAGCATGGGGCCGGTCAGATGGGGAAGGTGCGATATCATTAATAAATCCCATGATTCTTCCACTTCCTTTGTTTTCCAAGGCAGTGGTACAAAAAACAGGGTATATTTCTTGATTGGCTAAGGCAATAGTAAGTCCTTTTGCTAAGTCAGTTTCGTCCAATGAGCCTTCTTCAAAATATTTTTCCATCAAACCATCTTCATTTTCAGCAGCAGCTTCTACAAGGGTGTTATGCATTTCAATTGCTCTTGTCATATGGATAGCAGGGATATTGGTTTTTCTTGGTTTTCCTCCTTTGGGACTGAAAACATACATTGTCATTCTCAAAGCATCTATTATACAGAAATTTCCTTCTTCATCTGTGTATGGCATCTGTACAGGAATTACTTTTTTACCAAACCTTTGTATTGCTTGGTCAACTGTAGCCTCATAATCTAGCTTTTCATGATCACATTTATTAATTACAAAAATGGATGGAGTGTTGAATTCTTGAACATACTCCCAAAGTAATTCAGTTCCAACTTCAACACCTGAAGCACCATTAAGTACTATTAAAGCTGTGTCGGCTACTTTTAAAGAGCTTATTACTTCTCCTACAAAATCATCATAGCCAGGTGTATCAATTATATTTATTTTCTTGGATCTCCAATGTACATTCATTAAAGTGCTAAAGATGGAATTGCCTCTTTCTTGTTCGATGTTTGTATGGTCTGAAACAGTGTTTTTTCCTTCTATTTTACCTCTTCTCGAAATTGCTCCGGATTCATAAAGCATTGATTCTGCGAACGTGGTCTTACCGCTTCCGGAATGCCCTAATAAGACCACATTGCGAATGTCGCGTGTCGTAAGGTTCATAATAAAATGTTTGTGAGCTAAGATTGTATAAGATGATAATCGGAATATTGCTCAGGTTAGTCTGTAATATAACGCATTAAAGATAACAAAAGATTTATATTTTGCATTAAACAAATATATTAAAATAATTATTAAGCAAAACGCAATTATTGCCAAATTTCAAATAATTAAAACTTATATTTTTTAGAATTTTAAACTAAATCTACTTGAATTTAATCTATTTCCACCGAATAAAGCTTGGACATTTGTTTTGCCATAATATTACTTGGTGTAATTTTCATTGTATTTGTTAGGAAGAATCTACCTAATCGAGTGTGAGCTAACTTACCAAGTAACCATGAATTATTCACAACATAATCTACTTTTTGGCGTCGTACTTTTTCAAATTCAGAAAATGCAATTTTTGGATCCGTGTGTTTTTTGAGGAAATGCGCCATATAAATTGCATCCTCTATGCCTTGGCCTGCTCCTTGACCCATGTTTGGTGTAGTGGCATGAGCCGCATCTCCCATTAAACAAACATTTTGTGAATGCCATGTTTTTAAACGCTTTAAGTCATTAAGTTCAGCGCAATGTATGTATGAAGTTGATCGAATAATTTCACTAACAATAGGATTGAAATAATGAAATTGCTTTGCTAATTCTGACGCAGTAAGTTTATTTGATCCACCTTTTTGAACAGCAAACCAATAGACATTTTGTTGTGTATCAATTTCAGAAAACCCAAATCTTAAGTTATTACCCCATGATTCTTTTCCCTTATTTTTAAGGTGTTTTGGAAGTTGAATGTTAACAATTCCTCGCCAACACATTTGATATGATTCTCTTATTTCTGCATTTGGAAAAATGGTTTTTCTCACGTTTGAATGAATTCCATCAGCACCTAGTAGAATGTCCGTTTCAACTGTTTCGTCCTCGAATTGAATTGTAATCTTATCTGAAGTTGATTCGTGACTAATGTATGTTTTTCCAAAATATATTTCGGCAGTTTCAAGCGCTTTGTTATAAAGGATTTCTTGTAAAGTTGCGCGATGAATTCCTATAGTTCTATTTCCATATTTATCTGTTGCAAGATCACTAGGGATTTCTTTGTGAGGAATTAACTGAGGGTTTGTGATTTCCATTACATCAATCAATGATCCATTCTCTTCAATTTTGGGCTTTAAGCCCAAAATATCAAGGACTCTCATTGCATTTGGTTGTAACCATATTCCAGCACCTACTTCTTTTAATGCATCCGCTCGTTCATATACACTACATGAGATTCCTTTTTGACCCAATGCGATTGCAGTAGTTAAACCAGTTATTCCTCCGCCAACAATACTTATCTTATTTGCCATAAATCTACCTCTTTTGCAAAGGATAAAGGTAGTTAATTGCCTAAGAAAGTAAGCTACAAATTCAACTTATTATATTCGTTTCATAACCATCAATGCTCTTCGTATTTTTAGTTTTCCAATACTCTTTAATTCTTTTTTCACCTTGCTTTTCTGCCCACTTATTGAGAACTTCTCTTTCTCCTTTGAATTCCATAAGTGGAACTGCATAACCGCAAGATGTTTGAACAAGATCAATCTGCATTTCTATTATTTGCCTCGCACCTGTATTAGGCGGGAATAGTGGATGATATTGGTCGAATTCTTTATCTCGAGGATGATAAATTTTAGCATTTCCATACAGTCGGAGGATTATGGGTTTGGTTTCAAAAGAACAAAACATTATTGTCATTCTATTATGCTGAAGCAAATGCGCGGCAGTTTCGTTTCCACTTCCTGTCAAGTTAAGCCACACGATTTTACTTTCATTTATTACTCTGAATGAATCAGTACCCTTAGGTGAAACATTGATTGTACCTTCTGACGTTGCAGTTCCCACAAAGAAAATCTTTTGATTTTCTATAAAACTCCTTAGTTCTGCTGTTATTGATGGTAATTGTTTAGCCATGTTTTTATTTACTTAAGTCGAACAGCAGTGCCATAAGCAAGTATTTCCGACGCACCTTGCATTACCATTGATGTTGTAATTCTTATTCCAACTATAGCATCTGCACCAAGATCTTCCGCATCGAATATCATACGTTTCATAGCTTGTTCTCTTGATTCAGCTTGTAATTTAGTGTATGCTCCAATTTCTCCACCGACTACATTCTTTAAGCCAGATAAAATATCACGCCCAATATTTCGAGCTCTTACTGTGTTACCTCTAGCAACACCAAGAATTTCACTTATTTCTCTATTAGGGACTGTTTCGGTTGTAGATAAAATCATAATTGTTTGTTTTATAGCTTATAAAAAAGGGAATTTATTAGCAAAGTTGTGTTTTGTGCAATTAAATTATCAATAGTTAATTAAAAATATTGTTTAATTTTCGGTATTATTTCTACAATTGAAATTCACTCTCTAGAAAACCATACGGGTACTCCAAGGTTAAGATCAAAAAACAAAAGTTGATTAGTCAAAAGTCCATTTACATTTCTATTGTATCGTACACTTCCCCATAATTCCATTCCATTATTAAATTGAACTAATTCTCTGAAACCAATTTGCCCACCAAATCCATTGACATTAATATGTGTGGAACGTTGTTCCGGATAAAGAGGATGTGAATTTATGTCTTCTACTGCATTCATTCTATAATTTATACCTACAAGAATACTAGATTTGAATTTTCCAATGCATAAGATATTTATGTTGAAATTAGTTCCTACGCTTTGAGCTTGATAATCCCTTAATTCAAATCCAGCGAAATCAATAGCTGGATAATTTATTGCATTTAAATAAGAATAGTAGATTTCGCTTGAAAATTTATCATTAAAGTCTTTTCTTAATGTGAAAAAAATAGGCAAATATTCAAATCCATAATAAAATGTAAATGGTGTATTTACATGCTGAATTCCTGCTGACAGACTTAGTTGGGCAATTGTTTTAGTTCCTGAACAGAACAATAGGGCAATCATGAGTACAAAAGACGAGGCTAAATTTTTCATGATAGAAAGATACTAATATTTCTATTAATTATATAGAATCAATTTGGTTTCTGACTAAAAAGAACTTTTAGCTTCTAATAAATCTATTTCATCCTTTTTTACTTCATAAATTAATAGCGAATCATAATGCAATTTATACATACCTTCATGGTTACCCATCGTAAAATCGTCTGTATGATATTTTTTGTACACACCCAAAATTAAGCGTTTGGCTTCTCCTATAACTCTTGTTTCCATAACGTTATAATCACCTACATCACCACTTAGCTTTGCAATAGGAATTACGGATAAGGTTTTTGCATTCTGATTATCAATTAACACTGCATACATTGCATTATAGCCGTATTTTGCTCCATTTGAAACGAGTTCTAGGACGCGATTTTCATCTATTGTTATTGATTTAAAACAATAGAATTTCTCGTATTCTTTTTCAATTGGAATTTCCTTCTCTCTAAGGATATTTCTAACTTGATTAGCGAAGGATAGAGGTAAAGCATTATAACCATCATATGAAGTATTGAATTTCATAGAATCGATATGAACTTTTAATGTAAAATCAGTTTCTAGACTTAAGGTTTTACTTAATATTTCCTTTGATTCTGCTTTCCTTTCAGCAGTCTCTATTTGTACTATTTGATTAGATTTATCACTTAATAAGTTTGAATTGTTTTCCTTGCATCCGAAAAGAATTACGCATGATAACAAACAGCTGCATACTATTTTATTCATTTTTAAGGATATTGTAAACATTCCATAAGTCAATCATATGCTTTTATTGTGAATCTTTATTTTTTCTTTGGGCTTAAGCCCAAAATATATAAAAAATGACTTACTCATCTAGTAACTTTTTCATTTCATTCAATTTCAGCATACAGTCTATAGGAGACATGCTGTTAATATCAATATCTAATAAAGCTTCTTTTATTTTACCAGCTGTTTCATCTACTGTTTCAAATATACTTAGTTGATGAGCGTAAGGTTGTGCTTCTGGTATTTTATCAGTGATGTCACCATCTTGGATAGATTTTGTTTCTAGTTTCGATAGAATATGATTAGCTCTCTCTACGATTTCTCGCGGCATACCGGCCATTTTTGCTACATGGATACCAAATGAATGTTTTGATCCTCCTTCTATTAATTTTCGCATAAAAATCACTTTGTTCCCATATTCCTTTGTCGCAATGCAGAAATTCTTTATTCGGTCAAACTGACTCGCTAGTTCATTTAATTCATGATAGTGAGTTGCAAACAACGTCTTTGGGCGTAAGCCCCCTTGCTCGTGTAAAAATTCAGCAAGTGACCAAGCGATTGATATACCATCGTAAGTACTCGTTCCTCTACCTATTTCATCAAGTAAAATAAGACTCCTCTCCGAAATATTATTCATAATACTCGCAGTCTCATTCATTTCTACCATGAATGTTGATTCACCGCTACTGATATTATCAGAAGCACCTACTCGTGTAAATAATTTATCAACAATACCTACATTTGCCTCTTTCGCTGGAACAAATGAACCTATCTGTGCCATGAGACATATGAGAGCAGTTTGCCTCAATACAGCTGATTTACCACTCATGTTGGGACCTGTAATCATAAGGATTTGACACGTATTGTTGTCTAGAAAAACATCATTTGGAATATAAGATTCCCCTATATCAAGATGTTGTTCAATTACTGGATGGCGCCCATCTTTGATATCAATAATCAAACTATCATTTACGCTTGGTTTACAATATTCGTTTTTGAAAGCAACCTTAGCCATCCCGATCAAACAATCTATCGCCGCAAGGCTAGAAG
>CAZMKA010000216.1:0-5743 GCA_964566605.1 uncultured Saprospiraceae bacterium
CCATTATTCAAAGGCAACATTCTTATTACGATTGAATTATTAGTACCATTTGGAAAAAACTTATCTGATCCAAAGAAATAGCCAGGTATCAATGCCCTCACAAATGTTCCATTAGCATCTAATGGAATGTTATCGAATTGAGCAACCCCAAATTTATCAGTGGTTGTTTTTACATCATAAACAAATACATCAACGTCTCTTAATGAATTTCCGTCAATATCAGTAATATAAACATCGAGATCACCATAAATTACATCAACAATTTCAGGGCCTGGGATATTTATATTTACAATTGATTCATCGTTAATATCTTTTCTACATGATGTAGTTAGTAATATAGTAGTAAATAGTATGATTGAAAATTTAAAAATTAATTTCATTATACCTTTTTTGTTTTTAGTTCAACAGTATAGAAAAGTTATTTCATAAATGTGCTGCGTAAAGTGAAAAAAAATAATCCTTTTTGGAAATAAGATTTATTAGAGTTCATAGAAAAGTATTTACTTTGGGCAAAAGCCCAATAAATGAACAAGCCTCTAGCTGAAAGAATGCGTCCAGAATCCCTAGAGGACTACTTAGGTCAGCAACATATAGTTGGGGAGAAAGCGATTATTTATAAAACTATTAAAAACAATACTGTAGGTTCAATGATATTTTGGGGTCCACCCGGAGTAGGAAAAACAACATTAGCAAGAATCATTTCCAAAACACAAGATCGACCTTTTATAGAGTTAAGTGCTATAAATGCAGGAGTAAAAGATATAAGAGAAGCCATTTCAAGAGCTAAAAGCAATACCTTATTTTCTAAACCAAACCCTATCTTGTTTATTGATGAAATCCACAGATTTAGTAAATCTCAACAAGATGCCTTATTAAAAGCTGTGGAAAATGGCACCATAATATTGATAGGTGCAACAACTGAAAATCCTTCTTTTGAGGTAATTCCTGCCTTATTAAGTAGATGCAGAGTTTACACGCTAGAACATTTAGATAAAGAAGAACTGGAAAAGCTTCTCTTTAGTGCCATTAAAAAAGATGAATATTTAAGCTCCAAAAACATTGAGATTAAAGAGACATCAGCATTATTAAGATATAGTGGAGGCGACGCTCGTCGTTTATTAAATGGGTTCGAATCTATTATTCAGTTTTTCAAATCGGATGAAAAAATCGAAATAACCGATGAATTAGTTTCTGAAATTATTCAAGAGAACTTTTCCATTTATGACAAGAATGGAGAAATGCATTACGACATAACATCAGCATTTATAAAAAGCATAAGAGGTAGTGATCCAAATGCAACAATCTATTATTTGGCAAGACTAATAGAAGGTGGAGAAGACGTGAAATTTATATGCAGACGGATGTTAATTGCGTCAAGTGAAGACATAGGAATGGCTAACCCCAATGCTCTATTACTCGCGAACTCCACTATGGATAGTTGTATGAAAACAGGATACCCTGAAGCCCGAATAATGATGGCACAATGCGCTGTTTACCTAGCTTGCAGTCCGAAAAGCAATAGCAGTTATGCTGCAATTAATCAGGCACTAGCCTATATAAAAGAAAATCCAAATGAGCCTGTACCATTGCATTTAAGAAATGCTCCAACTAAGTTAATGAAAGATTTAGGTTATGGTAACAATTACCAATACTCACATGATTATGAAAAAAATCATTCTCTTCAGGAATATTTACCCGAACCAGCAAAAAATCAAACATTTTATAGACCTAAAGATAATCCCTCTGAGAATAAATTAAAAGAATATTTACGCCAGTTGTGGAAAGGAAAATATGGATATTAATTTTATTAAGCAAGAAAAATTATGCTTAATAATTGATAGTCTTAGGACTTTACGTCCAAAACATTTTATACAATAATCTATTACAATAATAATTGTAGTACTTTTAGGTCACAAAACAGATAAGCATATAGTATACACCATATAATTAAAACTTTATTTATCTAAGTATACTCGAAAAATAAATCGCAAATCATATTTTTCTAACAATATAGATGAATAAAATACTAAAATGAATTCAGAAGATTTAAAATTTATTGAAGAAGCTGCAACACAGTTTGCTGAAACGCATATTAAGCCGCATTTTATGGAATGGGATGAGTCCCAAGAATTCCCAATTGACGTTTTTCGCAAAATGGGAGAACTAGGTTTCATGGGTGTTCTAGTACCGGAAGAATATGGTGGTAGCGGAATGGGATATCAAGAATATATAACAATAATTAGTTCCATAGCAAAAACATGTGGTAGTATAGGTTTATCTCTTGCTGCCCACAATTCATTGTGTACGAATCATATTTTGACTTTTGGAAATGAAGATCAAAAGAAAAAATACTTACCAAAATTAGCAGCAGGAGAACATATAGGAGCTTGGGGATTAACAGAAGCGAATACCGGAAGTGATGCTATGAGAATGACTTGTGTAGCAGAAAAAGATGGTGATCATTTTATAATAAATGGTACCAAAAACTGGATTACACATGGTATTTCAGGTGATGTAGCTGTAGTTTTAGTTAGAACTGGAGAATTACTTGATAGTAGAGGAATTACTGCGTTTGTAATAGAAAGAGGTACAGAAGGATTTAGTGCAGGAAAGAAAGAGAACAAACTAGGAATGCGAGCTAGTGAAACTGCGGAATTGGTATTTAATAATTGTAGAGTTCACAAAGACCAAATCTTAGGTAAAGAAGGTGAAGGCTTTATTCAAGCTATGAAAATACTTGATGGCGGAAGAATAAGTATTGCGGCTTTATCTTTAGGTATTGCTAAAGGTGCTTATGAAGCAAGTGTAAAGTACTCGCAAGAAAGAGAACAATTCGGAAAAGCTATATCTAGATTCCAAGCTATTGCATTTAAACTCGCAGACATGCGTGTGAAAATAGAAGCATCTGAATTATTAACTAGAAAAGCAGGTACTTTAAAAGACAATGGAGAAAAAGTAACTAAGGCGGGAGCAATAGCTAAATATTATGCTAGTGAAGCATGTGTAGAAATTTCAACGGATGCCGTGCAGGTATTTGGAGGATATGGATACACAAAAGATTTCCCAGTTGAGAAATTTTATAGAGATTCTAAATTATGTACTATAGGAGAAGGTACTTCTGAGATTCAAAAACTAGTTATTTCAAGAGAATTATTAAACGAAAATTAAAATGTTGAAAACCAATTTTATTAAAACACTATTAATCGCACTTTTTGCTTTTTCATTAACCAATACGGTTGATGGCCAAATATTCAGAGGTAAGAAAAGTAAAAAAGACAATATGTCTGCCACAAGTAAGTCAAAGAAGAATACTAAACCTTACGGTGAGATTATTACGAAAAAAGCAGTTACTTCAAAAGGTCTTATAACTACTCATAAGGTTGATCAAAATCACTATTTCGAAATTGGTGATAGCCTATTGAATAAAGAGATACTAGTTGTAAGTAGAATTTCAGGTTTTGTTAAAGGGCTGAATTTTGGAGGGGCTGGAACTAAATCTAGGCCACAACAAGTAATTAGATTTCAGAAAAAAGACGACAAACTCATTTTACGTGAAGTTTCATACAATAGTGTTGCAAGTGAAGAAGAACCTATTTATGAGTCTGTGAAAAACAACAATTTCGAACCTGTTATCATGATTTTTGATATAAAAGCATATAGCAAGGATAAGAAAAGTATGGTAATTGATGTTGCTCCTCTTTTCACATCTGATGTACCTATGTTTGGTGCAATGTATGATTTTCAAGAAAAGCGGTTTGGGATAAGAGGTGTAGATAAGAAAAGGTCTTTTATTGAATCTATGAAGTCTTTTCCTCAAAATATTGAAGTAAGACATGTATTAACTTATAATGGATCAGACAAACTTCCTGATAATCAATTAACAGGTGCTTTGTCAGTTGAATTAAATCAAAGTTTTGTTCTACTCCCTGAAAACCCTATGATGCCAAGACTATTCGATGCAAGAGTGGGATACTTTTCAATAAGTCAAATAGATTATAGCTCAGAGGCTCAAAAAGCTGACAGAAAACGTTTTATTACAAGGTGGAGATTGGAGCCTAAAGATCGAGAAGCATATTTCAATGGAGAAATAGTAGAGCCTATCAAGCCAATAGTTTATTATATTGATCCAGCCACTCCAACAGAATGGGTTCCGTATCTAAAACAAGGTATAGAAGATTGGCAAGTTGCATTTGAAGCTGCAGGTTTCAAAAACGCAATTATTGCAAAAGAAGCTCCTTCAAAAGAAGAAGATCCAGACTGGACGCCTGAAGATGTGAGATATTCAACAATAAGATATGTATCTACTGACATCCAAAATGCGATGGGACCTCATGTACATGACCCTAGAACTGGAGAGATTTTAGAAAGTGATATAATATGGTATCATAATGTAATGAATCTACTTAGAAATTGGTATTTCATCCAGACTGCTGCAATTAATCCAGCTGCTAGATCGGTTCGTTTCGAAAATGCAATTATGGGACAACTAATAAGATTTGTTTCAGCACATGAAGTAGGACATACACTTGGTTTGCCGCACAACATGGGTTCGAGTTGTGCATATCCAGTTGATTCATTAAGAAGCCCTCGTTTTACTAAAGAAATGGGAACTGCACCATCTATTATGGATTATGCACGTTTTAATTATATTGCACAACCAGAAGACGGTGATGTAGGACTTATGCCTGGTGTAGGACCTTATGACAAGTGGTCTATAGAATTTGGGTATAGATTAAACGATGTATCCACATCGAAAGAAGACAAAGAAATTACAGATAAATGGGTTCTTGAAAAAGCAGGAAATCCTATTTATAGATTTGGAAGACAAAGAGGATTACCATTGGATCCTTCTTCACAGACAGAGGATTTAGGAGACAATTCAGTAAAAGCATCTTCTTATGGTATTAAGAACTTAAAACGAATAATGCCTAACTTGATTAAATGGACAGAAGAAGATGGTAAGAATTTCGATGATTTAGAGGAGCTATATGGCCAAGTATATAATCAATTCAATCGATACATGGGGCACGTTACAGCTAATGTAGGAGGTGTTTACGAAATGTATCAAACATATGATGAAGATAAAGCAGTTTATACTCATGTAGACAAGCAAAGACAAAGAGAAGCTATGATGTTTATTAATCAACAACTTTTTGAAACGCCATATTGGTTAATCGATAAAGAAATCATAAGTAGAATAGAACCTTCAGGAAGTGGATCTCGACTTGGAAGAATTCAAAGTAGAACACTTGACATTCTTTTGTTCAATGATCGTCTATCTAGAATGATTGAAAATGAGGCTATCAATGGCAATGAAGCCTATGGAATAGAAATCTTTTTTCAAGATCTTCAAACTGGGGTATTCGGTAACCAAATTAAAGCTGATGATACATTCAAAAGGAATTTGCAAAGAATGTATGTAGATAAGTTAATAGCAAAGTTAAAAAGTGATAACAACACAGTTAAGTCAACTGATATATCAGCTATTGTAAGATCAGCATTAATGAAAATAAAAGATGATTTAAAGTCTTCAAGTGATTATAGAGGTACAAGTCTAAAAAGTGCTCACTTTCAAGATTTAGTAGCAAGAATAGAAGCACTTGACAAGAAGTAATATTAGTTATTAAGATAATCTAACTATTACACAGTAATAGTGGCCCGGAAGAACTTCTTTCGGGCTTTTTTAATATGTAGGCATATTCATAAGTGCCCTAAAATGTTGTTTATAAGCTAATTAAGTATT
>CAZMKA010000217.1:0-787 GCA_964566605.1 uncultured Saprospiraceae bacterium
GGTCTAGTCATATCGAAATCAGAACCTTCACATACCTTAAACTCTACTCTTCTGTTCATGTATTGTTGAGAAGAAACTTCTCCTCCACCTGCATTAGGTACGTTTTTGATAAGAGGATCCTCTTCTCCACCGTACATAAGCTTAAGTCTATCTCTAGAGATACCATAGTTCATTACTAAATAATCAACTGATGCTTTTGCTCTGTTATAAGATAATACTCTATTATAATCATTGCTATTTCTTGAATCTGTGTGACCTTCAACAGTTACACATAATTCAGGACACTTATCTAGAACTTGAGCAACATGGTGTAATTGACCATAATACTCAGGCTTGATGTAATATTTGTTTAAATCAAAGTGAATCATTGGCAAGAACCAGTCTCCACATCCTGTTTGAACTAATGTAGATTGTAAAGCTCCTACTTTAGAATCAACGATCGTATTAACATCTGATTCAGTGATGTAATCAGGTGCTGGAATATCAGCTACTCCTTTTGCATCAACAGTATATCCTGGAGGAGAGTATGGCTCCTTATCTTTACAATCAGCAAGTCCGTCACCATCTGAATCAAGAGTTACACCTCTTGTATCAACTGGACATCCTGCGTCAGTTCCTAATTCTTGATCTAACATATCAACAACACCATCAGCATCAGCATCAGATAAATCTAATACAGGTCTTTGCTTTAAAGCAGCAATATCATCAAATGCTTGATCAATTGGGTTCAACCAGTATAATGGTTCAGTTACTTTGTTAAAGTTACCTAAGTTGAATGCAAATCTTA
>CAZMKA010000217.1:797-5648 GCA_964566605.1 uncultured Saprospiraceae bacterium
ACTCATGACCATCCCACTTATCAAAATCTTGTGCCCAAAATTGGTGCTCAAGAGTAACATTGAATCGCTTATTAATTTTTCTTGAAACTGCAACTGATCCAACGAATGAAGGAAAAATGAATCCGTTATCAAATAAAATGCTTGATACGTCTCTATCATTTTCAGAAATACTTTCATATGTTCCATCTAGTATACCTTTGATAGCTGCTCTTTTAGCTCTTGAGTTTTCGTCATTTCTTACTTCATCAAAATTGTAAGGAGTAGTACCGTTGAAATAATCCATTCTTACATCAGCACTAGTTAAACCAACACCTATACCAGCATAAAAATTCCACTTATTTCTTGGCTTGTGGAAAAGTAAGTTACCAATATTAGTTAAGATTTCAATAGACCCTTGTAAGTTATTAGCTCTAAAATTTCTATATAAAATAGAGTTATCATTATAACCAGTGAAATTTACATTGTCATTATCTTTTTTAAGAACTCTAACAACTGACTCTCTACCGTCTAAACCTACAGCAGAAGTATATTGCGCACTAATTCTGTATGAAAATACATAGTTAATAGCTCTTCTGAAGTGTAATCCGATTCCGAAACCTGAAGGCAAATCAGAAGGAACGTCACCATTAATATGGAAGTGTCCCAAGTGAATACCTATTTCTGTAGCATTTCTTGGTCTTGAGGAATAATCATACTGACCCATTCTCCATTTTTTATTTTGGTCTGAGTCTATAGTCATATCATCTGATATGTTTGCATTTGACCAGGTATCATCCGTAGATTGTGTATTACCTGATAGTCCGATAAAAGTTACTAGTCCGATAACCAGTAATATCCGATTTAACATAGGGAAAATTTTAATTGACATAAGTTAAAAAATTTAAGGCAAAGTTATGATATTTTTTGGTATTTCCTTTACCCAACAGCAAAAGTAGAAAATTTTAGCCATAAAAAAAACTATTTATTTACAATTGAATGTAATAAAGACCTTTTTGATAAATTCTTTAAAGAAGAATCTTTTGCATAAAGGTTTGATAAATAATGCTTTATTATATCAGAAACATCTGAAAAAATAGCTTTATCTGTAAGCTCAATATCATTCTTCATAAGATAGGCAAATACCCTTGCCATTCCACAATTTGCCACAAAATCAGGAATTACAGAGATTTGTTGGTCAATTTCATCTGCCGTTTTTCCGAAAAACACCTTATCATCAACAAATGGAACATTCGCACCACATGAAATAACTTGAAGCCCATTTGATATTAATTGATCAACTTGATCTCTACTAACAATTTTCGATGCAGCTCCTGGAATAAATATATCACATTCAACATCCCACATCTTTTCATTTCCTTCTTGAAAAGTCATCATACCTTCAGTCTTCAACTTATTATTCTCCTTATTCAAAAACATAGTCTCTACCTCACCAACAGAAAATCCATTATTATTAATAACCGCTCCTGCTATATCTATAATACCAACAATCTTAGCTCCCATTCTTGCTAAATAAAATCCAGCAGCAGAAGCAACATTACCCCATCCTTGTACAATTACTTTCTTACCCTCTACAGTTTCTCCTTTGAATATTTCATAGTAATGTTTAATAGATTCTGCAACTCCATATCCAGTTATCATATCTGCAACTGCATATCGCTTTGTAGAATCAGGCACATAAATAGAATCCTCTATAATCTTAGCACATCCATATCTTAATTGTCCTAATAAATTAATTCTCTCGCCTTCTGAACTTTTTAAGTGTCCATTAACTATTCCTTCTTGAGGGTGCCATAACCCAAGATCTTCTGTTATAGGTATTACATCCTTTAGTTCATCTACATTCAAATCTCCTCCTGTCCCATAATAACTCTTTAAAATTGGAATAACAGTTTTATACCATCGCTTTAAAACATCATCTCTTCGCGGATCAAGAGGATCAAAATCTATTCCCGACTTTGCTCCTCCTATAGGAGGTCCACATACAGAAAACTTTATCTCCATGACTTTTGCCAATGAAACAACTTCTTCTTTTGTTAAACCTTTACGCATTCTCGTTCCACCACCAGCAGCTCCATTTTTTAATGAATTTATTACAATCCATCCTTTTGCCTCTGATTCTGAATCGTTCCATTCAAACAAAACCTCTGGTGGCTTGGATTTATATGTCTCTAATGCCTCTTTTAATTCTTTCATATTATTAAATTATTTAAAGTATATCTAATTTATAATCAATCTTTTTTATATTTGCAATAAAAATAATGCGTTATGCTTGAAAATTGGCTCAAAAAAGTATCAAGTTCTTTAACTGATGACTTACAAACGCTTTCTCCCGAATCCATAGGGAGATCAATTAAAATTCATAAAAACCTGTTCCCGCAACTTGATGATTGCCAAGTTGTGATTTTTAGTGATGATTCCACTAATATGAATTTTATTCGAACACAATTTTACAATATGTATCATCATTTTGATAATTTATTCTTCGCTGATTTAGGAGAAATTCGAAATTCTGATACTAATTCCCTTATAACACTCTTTAATGAGCTTATAGAGAGTAAACTAATTCCTATAATTATGACTAATAATAAGGAATTAATTCACACTTTTCATTACACTTTGAATAGTTTTAATTCTGAATTTAAAAGTCTTCACTTTGGAAAACAGAATGCCCCTTATTCAGAAAATGAATATGCGAACTGCAAGTCAGTATATTCTGTAGGTGTCCAAGGTCATCTTGTACCTCCTTCTTTATTAAACAATAAACATGTTGTTCGCTTAGGTGATATTAAAGATTGTATTGAAGAAGTTGAACCTCTTACTAGAAATGCCGACACCATCCATTTCAATTTGAATTCTATAAAACACTCTGAGATACCAGGAAACACTGAAGCTTCTCCTAGTGGGCTCGATGCCGGTGAATTCACTCAATTGTTTAGATATTTTGGGTATAATGACATTCTGAAAGGAATATTTATAACGGGCTATGATTCTCAATATGATTTTAATTGTATAACAGCACAGCTTATAGCTCAAGGTTTGTGGTATTTTATCGACGCTAAAGATAATTGCTTTAAAGAAAATATAGACAGCAATGAATCTTACAATGAATTTGTTGTAGATATCGATGGTCTTGAAACGCCTCTTTCTTTTATCAAAGCTAAAAAGTCAGGAAGATGGTGGTTGAAATCACATCACGATAAGAACATTCTTATTCCTTGTAGTTTCAAGGATTATGAAATGGCTTGCAATAATGAAATACCGAATAGGATAATTGAAACATTATAAGTTTGGCTTACAAGTAATCAACCAATTGTTCCATTTTCATTCCTCGACTACCCTTGAGTAATACTGTTTTACTTTCCCATGTTTTTATAGTCACAGTTTCCGTAAACTCTTCTATTGAAGCAAAAACGTGTGAACTTTCAATGTGCATATAGGAATTCCCTATTAGATAATATTCGATATCACTTTTCTCCAAAAAAGCATTGATATAAGTATGCTCTTCTTTGGAATAATCTCCTAATTCCAGCATTTCACCTAGAATAACAATCTTATTTTTTGCATCTACTTCTAGTAAGTACTCTAGTGCCGCTTTCATGCTACTTGGATTAGAATTGTAAGCATCAAGGTATATGCGATTCTTTTTTGTATTAATCCATTGCGACCGATTATCTGGCGCTTTAAAACTTTCAATTCCTTGTTTTATTTGATTTGGGTCAAGCCCAAAATGGCGAGCAAGGGATAATGCCGCTTTCATATTTTGCACATTGTGCTTCCCTCCCATTTGAAGTGTTACAGAATTGCCGTTTATATCACAAGAAATTTTGGGCTTAAAGCCCAAAAGCTTAAAACTCATTTCCTCTAAACATTCTTGATAACTTATAATATTATTATAACCTTCAACAGCTTTATTCAACCAGCTGCTTTCAGCATTATAAAAAATCGTCCTTTCTTTAGATTTCAAAAAGTCGTATAGTTCTGTCTTTGCTTTAAAGATATTTTCTTGGCCTCCAAACTCACCAATATGAGCTTTACCAATATTCGTAATTAAACCAAGATCAGGCTCAGCAATTTCACAAAGCTCTTTAATCTCATAAAGGTGATTTGCACCCATTTCTATTACCGCAATTTCGTCCTCTTTTCGAATTGAAAGCAAGGTAAGTGGTACACCAATATGATTATTATAATTACCTTGAGTAAACTGGACAGTATATTTTTGGCTCAGAAAATGAGCTATTAATTCTTTTGTTGTAGTTTTCCCATTACTACCAGTCAAAGCAATAAAGGTAGTATCCATAAGCTGATTCCTATGGAAATTCGCTAACGCTTGTAGCGTATCAAGGGTATTTTCTACGTAAATACAATTTTCGAAAGTTATTGATTTATCGCTAACAATTGCATATTTAGCACCGTTATCAAGTGCTTGTTTTACAAATTTATTTCCATCAAATCGATCACCTTCGATGGCAAAAAACATAGCATCTTTTTTAATTGTTCTTGTGTCAATACTTACTGAAGAACAGCTTACAAAGAGTTCGTATATTTTGTGTACATCCATAATTTTAGGCATAAAAAAAGCTCCTCAAAAATATGAGAAGCTTTTTATTTTACAAGTAATTTTAAGATTAGTATCTTCTTTTTACTGTTTTTCTTTTCTTGAATTCGTTTCCTGAACTATCTTCATTTCCTGAAGGTCCACCCACTCTAATCATTGCACATCGGAATCCTACTGTTTTACTAGATGTTTCTTCATCCATAAATCTTCTTGTTCCTGGAGCCAACCAATAAAGTCTGTCTGCCCATGATCCTCCTTTGATAACTCTTGATTTGTCATTAATCAATGTATATCTT
>CAZMKA010000218.1:0-5582 GCA_964566605.1 uncultured Saprospiraceae bacterium
CCTTAATGATGAAGGGGAATTACAAGTTAATGCTGAGAATCCTACACAATACAATTTACAGACTATAAATAGTGATACAGGACGTGTCCTTCCTACGATAGGTTTTTCTGTAGAATTCTAAGTATTTACTATTTTTATTGGATTATTTACATCTTAATTTACCTTTGCGCAAAATTTTCATTTTATGAATGTTAGAAGTTATTTGTTAATATGTATCTATCTGTTTGTTTTTTCAGGGGCTTACGCCCAAAGGGAGGTTAAGCTGGAAAAAGTAAATATCGAAGAAAATAGAATTACAGTACCATTTTCAGAGTCGACAAGATCAATGGAGATCGTTACTAAAACGGAGATATTGTACTCTGCTTCAGAGACTGTAGGCGAATTATTGCAAAATATAGGAGGTGTTGATATTAGAAGACGCGGCCCAATGGGTGTTCAAGCTGATATTTCTTTTCGTGGAAGTACTTTTGAACAAGTGTTGGTTCTAATAAATGGAGTTAAAATTATTGATCCTCAAACAGGACATCACATTCTTAATTTACCAATCGATCTTGATGTTATAGAGCGTATAGAAATCGTTAAAGGTGGTGCAGGTAGAATTTATGGGCAAGGAGCTTTAGCTGGTGCAATAAATATAGTAACCAAACCTCAATTAGAGAATAAAGTTTTTGGTGAAGTAATGCTTGGTGAATTTGGGATAAAAAGAGCTAAAGTAGGAACAAACTACAATGGCAAGAAACTAGATGTCTATTCGTCTTATACATACGAAGAAGCTGATCCAGGATATCGAATTAATAACTATTTCAACAGACATAATGCATTTCTTCAAGCAGATTTAAAATTAAAAAAGTCTGAACATTCATTTGTAGGTGCTTATGTGGACAATGCTTTTGGAGCTAATTCATTTTATGTTGCACCTTTTGATTCAAATGCTTATGAACGTGTAAAAACTGCATTCTTTTCATTACAATCGGAATACAAAGTGGGTAAAACTTCTATTATGCCTTCAGTGTCTTATAGAAGCAACATTGATAATTTTATTTTCATAAGAGATAACCCAGGTTTTTTTGAGAATCTTCACCACACACATGTAGCAAATGGTGCTGTTAATTTCAATACATTACTAGGTAAGAAATCTGTATTAGGCTATGGTCTTGAATATAGGAACGAAAGGATTTACAGTAATAACTTAGGAAATAGAGCAAGATCAGTTGTGACAGGTAATGTAGAATATAAGTTATACCTATTAAAAGATAAGCTCAAATTAACTCCAGGGCTTTCTTACAACTATTATACAGATTATGGGACTAGATTTCTATATGGTGTAGATGCGAGTCTTCAGTTAGCTAAAAAGTTAAACATATTTTTTAACACAGGAACTACTTATAGAATTCCATCATACACTGAACTATATTACAGTGACCCTAATAATATAGGTAATCCGAACTTACAAGAAGAGACAGCTGTAAACTATGAACTTGGTTTAAAATATGTAAGTAATAAATACTTTTTTCAAGTATCAGGATTTAAAAGAGACGGTACAGATATTATTGATTGGACAAAAGTAACTATAGATTCACTGGAAGGCGATCGATGGAGACCTGATAACATTACACAATTACCAGTTCAAGGAATAGATGTTTCCTCTGTATTCAATGTGAAAAGAATTTCTATTTTCAGTCCACTTACTAAAGTTAGAATGGCTTATACTTTTTTAGATGCAAATGCAATTCAAATTGAAAATATTGAATCTAGATATGCATTGGAAAATATAAGACATCAATTTAGTGTATCGAGTTACTGGAGTTTTTTGAATACGATTAAATTTTCTTCTAATTATAGATATGTTGATCGTGTTACAACTGATACGTATGGTGTATGGGACTTTTCTGTAGGTGCAAAATTCAAAGGATTCTATATTGATTATACCGTAGTTAATGCTTTTGACGCAACATTTAGTGAGTTTCCTGATGTCCCAATGCCTGGAAGGTGGATGCGAACTAGTTTAAGATACACATTTGATTATAAGTAATGAAAATTTGTATAACAGGAATAACGGGATATGTGGGATCACAAGTAGTGAGAGCCCTACATATGACCGGTCATGAATTAATTTGTTTAGTTAGAAAAAAAGAGCTTGTACCTGACGAAATAAAGGATAAGCATACAGTTCTTAGAGTTGATTTAACTAAAGATATTCCTGAAATTGAATGTGATTTACTGATTCATTGTGCGGCCTTAGTTAGTGATAAAATACTTTCATTTTTCATGAATAAAACTAATGTTGAAGGCACAAGAAAGCTTATGCAATCGATTAGTGAACATTCAAAAGTTATATTCATTTCTTGTGCAAGTGTATACAACATCACTCAAGAAACACATGTTGAAGATGAGCAGATCAATTCGGGTCTGCTAACACCTTATGGAAGATCGAAGTTAAGGGCGGAACAATTACTACAAAACGAATTTAATAAAAGAGACATAACAATCTTAAGAGTGCATCATTTATATGGAATGCGCTCAAGAAGTTTCTTAACGAATGTTATTAAGGTGTATTCAAATGGTGTTCTTAAAGTACCTGGTGATTTAAACAAAAAGATAAGTCTTACTTCGATAGACCTATTACTCAACGTAATTCAAAAATTTGTTGAGTATAACTTTAAAGGAATTGAAATATACAATGTTGTTGATTCAAAAGAATATAATTTAAAGGATGTATCAATTAGCTTGCTTTCGTCTGCATTAAAACGAGAAGTAAAACTAAAAGAGAAAAGCGAATATTATCTAAGAGTTATTGCAGGTCTAAGAACTGTGCTTGTTCCAGGAAATAATATTACACAAAACTCTATTGACTTATGGAGTAGAGATCATTATCTGAAAAGTGAAAAGCTCAATCATTTATTTTCTGATTTACCTGAAACTGATTTCTATAATCATTTGGAAGAGTACAGTGCTTGGATAACAAATAATGGAATTTCTAATGTTCTGAAAGCTAGTTCTAGAATTTATTGGTTATAAAAATAGTCTATACCATTCTATTTTAAAGTTTTATCCTATTGATACTGATTGACAATGAGAGTATAAAATATGTATAAAACTCAGAAAGATATTTTTTGAATTTTATCATGTATTCCAGGTATAGCCATTACTGCTGCACTTCCATACCATTCATGTAATTCCATACTTAATGATCCAGCTTGTATAGCAGGGTCTGAATTAGTCAACTCCTTGGCTTCTTCTAGCGATTGAGTATCAAATATATATATACCTCTTAAATCTGAATCGCCAAAGAAAGGTCCTGCAAGTATAAGCTTGCCTTCTTCAGCTAATCTGCCTATATTTTCCATGTGCGCATTCTGTAGTTTTATTGATTCTTCTTTAGTTAAATCCCTATTAGGACCTTTTTTGAGAAACGCCATAACATACTTTTTCATACCATAGTCGTCAGCACCATATTTGGAAGCTGTTAATGAATCATAACTAGGCGAAATATCCTGTGCAAAAGAAACATTTGCTAATAGGAATAATACAAAAATGGAAATACATATTTTTTTCATAAAAAGAGATTTAGTATGAACTGTAAAATACAAAAGCCGCAAAAAAAATTGCGGCTTTTGTATTATATTAAGATTAAGCCTTTTTAGCGACAGGCTTCTTTCTTTTCGTTTTAAATAATTCTACGATTTCTTTATCAGTCATAAATTTCAAATCGACAAATGTTGTCTTTACGAATTTCTTGATATCTTGATAATCTCTACCTCTCTTATCGGTATAAGTCTTAATCAACTTCTTGATATATTTCAATGAATATTCTTTTATACCAAGATTGAATTTTTGATTATCGAATATGCCAATATATACAATCATAGTTTTCATAATTTCAAACCATGAAGTGTATTCTTTAGGATCAAGATTAAGTAAGAAATTAGCGAAGTATGAAAAGATTACTTTACGTACACATTCATTTTCATCACTCACTCCTTGATTCTGGTAGTAATAAGTTCTTACAGCTTCTATTGCTTCTTCATGAATATAACCTTTAGCATGTACTTCATCTACTACATCATAGTATTTCGTTAATTCTCCTTTTCCTTTCTTATCTACTACTGAACTAAATCTTTTATCTGCATTGGCAACATGAATTTCAGGAATATCATATAAATCATCCAAAACCTCGAAATATACCTTTTCAAAATTAGGATAATTTTCATCAAGATCCTTTAATGATGCTCTTACAGTCTTTAATTGCTTGTCGGTAAGGTCAAATGTCATTCCTATAATCATAAGCAACTCAAGATACTCTCTAGTGTCTCTTAAATTATCTTTTTCAAGGAATTCTATCAAATGAGGTATCAAATTTGAATTTTCAAATTCAGAGTTAGCCCTTAAAAGAATAAAAGTTTTTAATCTTGGAGTTAGAATTTTCATGTCAACATGATCAGTAGGAAATTCAGCTGTCATGAAATTCAAAGATTTATATTGTCTTTGGAATTTAAGATAACTTACTTTTCTTGTATCTAAAACTCTATAACTATCATTCTTCTTAGACTCTAAAAAGTATCTAACTGATTTCAAAGGAATATCATTAATTAGGTTAGTACTCCATATATCAGAACTTAAAGAAAAGCCAATTTGTAAAGTTTGTCCTATTCTGTGTTTGATTACTTCAAAATTAGATGAATTACAAATTCCTAATAATACATCTTTAAAATGATCTTGTGGCTTTATATATTTAAACCTTTCATTCAACTCTCCTCTTAGTACACAGTAACCTAATATTCTAGGAAGATACATTCCTTCATATTTAACATCTAAAAGCTCTTGTTCAAAACTAATTAGTTGTAAAGGATGCTGATTAGCTACAAGTGAATGTAATTCACCTATTTTAGGTTCAAAAGCTTGAACTAAGAGTTTAAATTCTTCAACTTCTTCTGTATCTAGATATGCTTCTAGTAATGGTGAGTTTTGTATTTCTTCAGCTATTGCGTTTAGCTGTTCTTGATAATCTTTATGTAATTCATGCATAATTAAGTCTATTATAAAATGAAATATTAACAAAAAGAAACCTGATAAAGCAATTAAGCTTTATCAGGTTTATATTTTTCGCCTTTCCCCAAATATACTAAATATAAATGAGCTTAGAAAAAAAGTTTTACTCTTCTTCTGATCCAGCTTTAAAAGCATCCTGTGCTTCTTGTTCAGCTTCCTTAGCTACAGGTGCAGCTTTAGCTTTACCATTAATCATTTTTCTGTGTTCCTCTTTTGCAGCTAAAGTCTCAGCAATTCTTGCTTCGATTTTTGCTTCTTTAGCATCAACTTTTTCTTGATAAAGCTTATCTGCTTGTTCTTGAGAAATTGCACCTTTTTTAACACCTCTTAATAAGTGAAGTCTGTAAAGTACGCCTTTGAATCTTAATATTGCTCTTGCTGTATCAGTAGGTTGTGCACCTTTATTGATCCATTCAACAGCTTTTTCGTCATCAAGTTGAATTGTTGCAGGAACAGTCATCGGGTTATAAGAACCTATTTTTTCGATGAATTTTCCATCTCTAGGAGCTCTTGCATCTGCTACAACAATGTGG
>CAZMKA010000219.1:0-5566 GCA_964566605.1 uncultured Saprospiraceae bacterium
TAAACAGAAAAAAATATCTGAAATAAAAACAGATTTTATTAATAATATGACACATGAATTCAAAACGCCTATTGCTACGATTTCATTAGCGTCAGACTCTATTAATAATCCAGTCATTTTGCATAAGCCTGACAAGGTAAAGCGTTTTACAGGAATTATAAAGCAAGAAAATCAGCGAATGCTCGCTCAAGTGGAAAAAGTGTTGCAAATGGCAACTATAGAGAAGAGAGATTTCGATCTTAAAATTAGTAAATTAAATATCGAAGACTTGCTAAAACAAGCAGCAGAGAATGTTGTTTTGCGTTTGGAAGAAGTAGGAGGAAAGATAGACACAGAGTTTGCTTTTACTAATCCTACCGTAGAGCTTGACCAAACGCATATCACTAGTATTATACACAACTTGTTTGACAACGCTATAAAATATACTGAAGGAGCGCCGCACATTGTCTTGACCGGCAAAAATGTGCGGAATGGTGTTAAAATTAGTATTAAAGATAACGGAATAGGTATGTCAAAAGAATCACAAAAATTTATCTTTGATAAGTTTTATAGAGTTCATACCGGAAACCGACATGATGTTAAAGGATTTGGACTTGGATTAAGTTATGTAAAGGCATTAGTAGATGCACATAACGGAAAAGTAAAAGTAGAAAGTGAATTAGGGAAAGGAAGTGTTTTTACACTGTTTTTCCCCAACAAATATAAACCTAGCTAGTGTTTTGAGCTCCTGTAAAGAGGCTGCTTTCAAGAAAATGTTAATAAAATCTATCTTTTTTAACATTTTTAAATGAAAAGTATGTGACTCCCTCTTTTTAAACAGTCATACATTCAGAACAATAGCGTAAACTATATGAAAATGGCAACTAAAATACTGTTAGTTGAAGATGATCAAAACTTCGGTGTTGTGCTCAGGGATTACCTTGAAATGCACGAATATGAAGTTGATCTTGCGACTGATGGAGAAGCTGGTGGAATTGCTTTTGACCAAGGAGGTTATGATATGTGTATATTCGATGTCATGATGCCGAAGAAAGATGGTTTCACATTAGCTAAGGAAATAAGGGAGAAAGATAAGCAAACTCCTATTATTTTTCTGACAGCTAAAACTTTAAAAGAAGATGTACTTGACGGTTTCCGAATAGGTGCTGACGATTACATAACTAAACCTTTCAACTCGGAAGAACTACTTCTACGTGTGCAAGCGATTTTGAAACGATCTTTAAAAGAAGACGAAGATGATGATGCAAAAGAATTTACTATTGGTGAATTTGAATTCAACTTCCCATTAAGAATTCTTACACATAAAGATGGAAAGAAAGAGAAATTGTCTCCTAAGGAAGCACAATTACTTAGACTTTTTGCTCTTAATATGAATGAAATTCTTTCTAGATCTGAGGCTTTGACAAAAATATGGAACGAAGACAATTATTTCACAGCTCGTTCAATGGATGTTTTTGTAACAAAACTTAGAAAGTATCTAAGTCTTGATGAAAGTTTAGAAATCGTAAATATTCACGGTTCTGGATTTAGATTGATAGACAAAAGAGTTGTTGTAGAGTAAATATCTCTTTCATTATCCTTTCTTTTTTAGGCTAATATTCTATCTTGACAATATTAACCCTGTTATTCCTCTCACTTATTAGTAAATAGGATGTGGGTGAAATTTGTATGGCATTTCTCAACCGCAATTTCAATTTCTGATAAGCAGTACTTAGTACGCTATTGCGTTCAAACACACCCGCTGGGTTAATCACGTATTCACTTACCGTATTATTATTCTTTATTTCGTCATTGAAAATAAAATGCATTTTCGAAGGTGTTTTAAAAGTAAAAAAGGATGAATACGCACCATCATCATCTTGACTAAATTGTTTTTTCGGCAAGACTGTTGCCCAGGTTAATTCACCAACTGGCGAAATACTTAATACAACAATATCTTCATTGTAATAATCAGTTACATTACCACGCACTGCATTTCCTCGTATGTTTCGCATATCAGTCGTACGATAATATTCTTTATTTGCTTCCATGATGAAAATATATCCACCATCTTTTCTTTGGACAATATCGTAAAGTAAATAATTTTGTAATCCATCTATTTTACGCTTGGTTTTTACCGTCGCATCTTCCAACATTTTTTCAGGAAACTCAAATTTTCTAATCGAGTCTTCCATGAAAATAAAGTAACCATTACTTATGTCTTCATTCTGTCCATAAAGGCCAGCAATATTGAAATTGCCTTTTTCCGCATCAAGTAAACCAACGTCATTGGTCAAAGCTCCATAAAAGGGGAAAATCTCATCTGTAAGATTTCCTTGTTTGTCCAGCGTCATTAACCGATAATGATGCCCTTCTTTACGAAAGGAGGAATTATATTTCTCAAACAATATTCCTATTGTGCCATCTTCTTTCACGGTTAATTGTTCAAGATCCTTTCTCATAGAAACGCCTTCTGCAGACAATATCGATTCGAAAAGTAACTCCAATTCTTGATTATCATATAGAATTACTCGTAAGGATTTATCATCCTGAATATTATATATAGCAACATATCGATCGTTTTTGGAACCAGCAAACTTGTAAAATTCGGATACATAAGCGTCGGGACGAACGAATATTGTGTCTTCATAAAACACTTCGCCCATAGGACTCATTTTTACGGATTTGATGTATTCTACGCCTTTGGAACGGAAGGTGTAGTAACTATTGAAGTCGTTTTCAGTCGTAACAAATCCTATAAGATTTACTCTTCGGTCTTCATAATTTAGCGGAATTTCTTGAATGAATCCTAGACCATCATTATAGATAGAGAGGGTTTGTCCCACACCTTTATTTCGAACGAGAAGAATTTTATCTGAAACGTTTCCTAGTAGTGTATACGAGTAATCATCTCTCAATAAAATTTCAGGAGAGACAGTAACTCGTTGACTCATCAAAGGAGAAATTGTTCCACTAAAAAGGATAATTACTATTAATATCAATAATCTCATACGGTGAAGATAAATATTTATACGAATTTACTAAGTAATATTAAAACGAATTAGCGGTATTTGTAGTTTACAATGTTAAATCTTTAATCGTAAATATGTCAGAAATTAACTATTCTCTAAAAGGGGAACCGTTTATCGACCTTTCCAGCTTGTTGAAATTACTTTCCCTTGTTAATTCTGGTGGTGAAGCAAAAATTCGTATTCTTCACGGTGAAGTTTTATATAACGGAGAGGTAGAAATGCGTCGAAGGAAGAAACTCAGAGTAGGAGATGTCATAGAATTTGATGGTAAGAGGATAACTATCAATGAGTAATTCAAGTCAATGTGTAAGTCTTGTTTTTTTTAAGTTTTTGGGCTTAAGCCCAAAAATAAAGGGATTCCTTATGATGCAAAATGGTCATCGTTTAATGCAGAATCATAAGGGGCTTCGCTTTTATAAATTACTCGGCACAGGAAAAGGCAATGGGTTTAATCCTTATCCGGATTATTCAACCTATGCTTTATTAAGTATATGGGATGATAAGGCTTATGCAAAAAGTTTTTTGGATGGATCCAAAATGATTTCTAAATACACTGGAATTGCTAATGAAACCGAATTCTTTTTGCTGGAGACGATCAAAAGTCATGGTGCATGGGGAGGAAGTAATCCATTTACGGTTAATCCTGAAACAATAGTTGATGTTGAGCAGCCACTTGCAGTGCTTACAAGAGCTAGAATTAAAGTGTCGAAACTGAGAAAATTCTGGAGTTATGTACCGACTTCAAGTAAGCCTCTTAAAAATAATACAGATATGTTGTATTCCAAAGGGGTAGGAGAAGTTCCTTTTCTTAATATGGCAACTTTTAGCGTTTGGAAAAGTGCAGAAGCAATGAAAAATTTCGCTTATCAGTCCAAAGAACACCTTAAAGCAATCAAGATGACACGAGAACTTGGTTGGTATTCCGAAGAATTATTTGCCAGATTTGTACTTTTGGAACAGGGAAAAATCCAAAAATGAAAAAGATAGAACACATAGGTATTGCGGTTAATGATATCAAAGAGGCAAAAAAGAGATATGAAATCCTTTTGGGGGCACCCGCATATAAAGAAGAAATCGTCGAAAGTGAACATGTAATTACAGCATTTTTTCGTTGTGGTCCGAATAAAATAGAATTGTTAGCAGCAACTAGTGAAGATTCAGCGATACATAAATACTTGCAAAAAAATAGAGAAGGAATTCATCATATAGCATACGCTGTAGACGATATCGAAATGGAAATGGAGCGACTCAAAAATGAAGTCTTCCGACTATTAAACGATAAGCCTAACAAAGGAGCAGATAATAAAATGATTAGTTTCGTTCACCCCAAAGATAATAGTGGTGTTCTCACAGAATTAACCGCTGAAATAAAAGAATAAGAATGAAAAAATTACTTTTAATATTATTTGTTTTAGCAATTTCAATCCCGCTATTTAGTCAAGAAACTTTTCATAGAGTTCGTATTAATATTGAGAATAAAAATATTGACGAGCTTGCAAAAGTAGGTGTAGAAATTGATCATGGACATATTGCACTTGGTCGATACATAGAGAATGATTATTCTGAAACAGAAATTAAATGGATTAATAATGCAGGGTTCGAAACAGAAATCCTAATTGATGATGTATCCACATATTATAGAGAACAGCTTGCTAGTGGAGTGGAACGAATGATGACCGATTGCGAAAATGAACCAGCTTTTACTAGTATTGCAACGCCTGAGAATTTCACATTAGGATCAATGGGAGGATTTTATACCTATGATGAATTGTTGGCAATTCTTGATGATATGCACGATAAATTCCCAGATATAATTACTCCAAAAACACAGATAGGGGATATTTTAACATATGAATCTAGAGAAATTTATTCGGTAGTTATTTCGGATAATCCTTCTGTTGACGAAGGAGAGCCAGCGAGTTTATATAATGCAATTCATCATGCAAGAGAACCGAATGCATTGACGCAACTTGTATTCTTCATGTGGTATTTATTAGAAAATTATGAAAACGATCCACTGGTAAAAGAGTTGCTTGATAATACGGCTTTACATTTTGTTCCCGTTGTTAATCCGGATGGATACGTATATAATGAAACGATAGAACCAGATGGTGGTGGATTGTGGAGAAAGAATAGACGTGATAATGGAGATGGCACTTTCGGCGTAGATTTAAATAGAAATTATGGGTTTTTCTGGGGATTCGATGATAACGGCTCATCACCGAATACGAATAGTCAAGTATATAGAGGGACGGAAGCATTTAGCGAGCCTGAGACCCAAGCTTTAAAATTATATTGTGAAGAAAATAATTTTACCATGGCATTAAATTATCATACACATGGAAATTTACTAATTCACCCATGGGGTTATAATGATGCGCCGACTGCTGAAGATTTATTGTTCAAAGGTATTGCAAAAGAAATGACGAGTGACAATTCTTATGTGTATGGAACAGGAAGTGAGACGGTAGGATATTTAGTAAATGGTGATGCTGATGACTGGATGTATGGAGAAGAACAGACGAAAAATAAAATTTATTCAATGACGCCTGAAG
>CAZMKA010000220.1:0-3845 GCA_964566605.1 uncultured Saprospiraceae bacterium
CAATTAAATTATCAATTTGATTGAACAACAAAGAAAAATTATAAAATCTTTATTATGCAAAATTCTAAACCCAATGTCGTAAAAGACTACATGAAGTTACCAGCTTCGATCAAAGAGAAATTATTTGAAGTGTATCCTTATGGATTCGATAAACACTTAATAAGTTTCTTCTCACCTTTCGGTAAATTAATTTCTGTACTTCCTCTTGAAACGGAAGACTGTAAATATATGGTTCGAATGACAAGAAAACAAGCTATGAAAATTGTTTTGGAAAGAAGATCAATGTACAAGCAGACCGCTTAATCTCCGATTAGTATTCTTGTATTAAATATCGTTTGCATTTACATTTTTGGATTGAATCCAAAGGGTACTCTATTGCTATATCTAATGTTTTAAACACTTTAGATAAATTGATTGACTATCTTTTATATTAACTAAGCACAATCTTTCATGCAATAGATTCAATGGTATTCTAGATAGTTAATTACTAAAAATTATGCGAACCTTTAAAAGCTTAAATGTTATTTTATATTATTTATATCCTTCTAGATTTGTAAGCCAAGGGTAATTTTCGATATTTACCATAAATCGGTTATTCACTTATGGCTTGGAGTAAAAACGTATCGACATTTCTTGAAATTGGGGAGCTATATCTCAATGAAACTAAAAAAGACTTATCTCTTTCCGAGTTTTATGACGTAGTAAATCAATTCATAAATCAGGCTAATGATTTTTGTGAATCTTTGCATACACTGGATTGGAAGTCCTTTGAGGATGCAGAAAGAGACTCAATCCAATGCTATATGTATCGGTGGAGCATTGATGTATTGGATGTTGCGATTGTCCAGCGTGATGCCGTCTTGCGATATTCTAAGAAATGTATCCTTGAAAATTCCGGTAATGAGGAGAAAAAAGGAATAAATGAATTGCCCGGGGTTATTGATATCTGCCGACAAGCTGTTCAACAAAATCTTCAACTTATTGAAGAAATTAAGAACGGAACAAGCAACCCTAACCCGCAGTGGTTTCATCAAATTGCACCAACATCCGAAGTTTCTCATCAATTACTGGAGCTGATTTCGCAGAATAAAGCCATTCTAGAAGCTCACAAAAGCTTAACGAAGATAGTTCCAGCATTTAGTTCCTACAGAGATTATTTGATAGATTTTAGTAACAGAAGATTGGTTAAATTGCGGTCTTTGAAGAATGAGATGCGAGAAGTATTGGATATGATAAAGGGGATTTCTGAGGATTCGGTATTAACCCGTGATGAAATCTTAATGGCTTCTAAAGTTCTCAACAGTAAGAACGAAATCATAGAAAATGAAAAGTTGGTTAATGAGAAATTTGAGACGTTTAAAAGTGGACAACAACTAGAAAAAACTCCTATTTATGCAGATGGGGGATCGTTGATTTACAAAGAATTCTCGTTTGATAAAAAAGTAGAAAACTGGATAGAGAATGAGCTTTTTCCTAAGTTATATGATGCTGATCTTGACATCAGTAGCCTCTATGATAGTTCCATCATTACCTTGTTCAATACACGTAATAAGTTAGAAAATATCGTGATGAACGAATCGGAATCTACGGACTTCGATACAGCTAAAATCTGTAAAAGTATCCAAAGCCAAATGGAGCAAATTGATAGTTATACAGAGCATTTAGATGCGGAAATTAATGCTATTAATAAGAAGGTGAGTGAAGAAATGCAGATCAGCAAAGTATATGATAAAGAGGGTACTTTTCTTCCTGAATTGAATTTTACAAATATTACAAAAATTCGAAGTCAGCAATGGTATAAAAGAAATGTTTGGCAAAGCTGGATCGAAGAGGTTTCAACTGCAATAAAGAAACGAAGTATCCCATTTATAAAAGGAATTCAGCAAGATTCTTTTTCTTTTGTTGAAGATCGGAGCATAGAAGCCCATAATATAGACACCAATAGCCTTTTTCTTAAAAAAGGTTACCTCGGTAGAAGTTTTTATATCCGAAGAGAGGAAAAAGAACAGAAGATTATTTATGGAATCAAAAGATGGCGAAATGGATATCAAGGAAGTATCCTTATTGTAGGGAGAATGGGAAGCGGGAAGTCAAGTTTGTTGGATTATATTCCTCAATACATAGAGAATTTTCCTTTGGTTCAATTGGGTGTAAAAAATATGATTGAATTAAATGGGAGGAAACATCAAGCGACGTATGATATAAGTGAATCAATTAATTTCCTTGCTGAACAGAGTATTAGCAGACCAGTGATAGCATGTATAGATGATTTAGAGTTGTGGCAAAATGAGGAATTTACCATGTATGATACGATAAGATCACTAGCGGATGGAATCAGCAAGTTTGGTAAAAGAATTTTCTTTTTGATAACCACGAATCATTTTATGCATGAACATATCAACCATTTGTTTGATTTTAATAGTCGTTTTGCAGAAGTAGTAAATGTTGATCGAATGCCTATTCGATTAATGGTTGATGCGCTTGTGGTTAGGCATAATGCTTCTTTGAAAAATATGGAGTTAGATGAGGAGGCTAGTTTAGCTAAAAAAGCATCCAGGATTGCTTCAAAATCAAGGAATAATCTAGGTACAGCCATGATGGCATGGGAAAGATATATTGAGAAGTCAGCCAAGTTACAGTCAGCACCTATCAGTTTTAAGAAAAAGGTGATCAATCATCAATTGATGTTGCGCGTAATACTTACCCATCATCAAATTAAAGAATCTAGCCTCCGTAAAATGCTTACAAGTTCCGATAATTATTATGTTTCTGAAGAGTTGAGGAAATTGAAAGGCTATAAAATTGTTCAGCGAACATTTGATGGCTATTTGAAAGTAAATCCGTTTATCATAGATGAAGTGGAACATATATTGCTAAAAGAAAATAATTAAAATGTACGAAGCATTTCAATCTTATCTGACTTGGTGGCAATTTATATTATTTGCCATATTATTATGGTTTCTTTATTTCGTCATTAATCGATTTAAAAAATACATTTTTCAATATAGTCGATTAGAGACAGTCTATTATCCTAATTTGGTCATCATAGTTCTGTTTTTGTTATCCTTTATATTGGTGAAACCTATTTTAAATGGGTTTATAGTGCTTATTGCTCTAGCCCTTTTATATCCTATCGTTAGTTCTTTTCTGAAAGGAATGATTGCTTTTAGCAATATGAAATTAAAGCAGGGAGATGTTATAAAGATAAATAATCAAGAGGGTAGGATTTCTGATGTATCGCTTTCTGGAATCAAGTTACATACTGGTTCAAATAATATTTATATTCCTTTTGGTCAATTAGCGGATAATATTGTGGAGCGCTACCAAAAAGATCAGACTCAGTATCTATGTTTTATTTGTGAACCAAAAGATGAAAACACAAAATTAAGTATGAGTGTAGTTGAGCGTTTGGTGTTTAACTTTCCATTCTTAGAACATAAGTCAAATATTGAAATCATTCAATTGGACAATAAAATTAAAGTTAATTTATCTATAGCTAATAATAGATTCCGTTCGAGTTTACTTGAGCAATTTAAGACAGCAGGCTATAAGGTGGAAATATCAAAAAAATAATTAAACATGGGCGATAATACAGACGAAATATTAATTGTAGGATCCGTAATTGTAATCATTTCATTCTTTTTTGGTGAAATTTCCAAAAAGTGGAGTATTCCTGCTGTTTTGTTGTTGATAGTATTAGGGGTGTTCGTAAATTTCGGATTGGACTTTGTGGCAGCTAATTTTGAGAGCTACAAGGATATTGCTTCCATTGAATTTGACGGGATACTGAGTATCTTGGGGACGGTGGGGCTTATCATGATTGTATTAGAGGCCGCTTTGGATTT
>CAZMKA010000220.1:3939-4216 GCA_964566605.1 uncultured Saprospiraceae bacterium
CCCAAATCCTTTTTAATAGCTTTGGTAGGTTTACTGCTCTCGGCATGGTTGACAGCCATCGTTTTGGAATATTTCATAGAAGGTTTAGACACCTTGACAGCGTGGATATATGCGACGCCTATATCCATTTTATCGAGTGCCATTATCATACCGAGTGTGGTTGATTTGCAGCAAGACAAGAAGGAATTTCACATATATGAATCGACATTTAGTGATATCCTGGGAATTATGTTGTTTTATTTCCTTATCGGTCAAATACCGAATCCAGGTGCTGAAG
>CAZMKA010000220.1:4226-5438 GCA_964566605.1 uncultured Saprospiraceae bacterium
GTGGTAGCGCAATAGGGGGTTTTATAGGCTCTACGATTTTAGTTCTTGCAATCGCATTTATTAGTAGTTATGTCCTGGTATTAATCTTTCAAAAAATAAAGACACCAGTTAAATTGTTCTTATTGATTGCCGTTTTATTGTTGATTTATGATATAGCAAAAGTGGCCCATTTGTCTCAAAAACTGATTATCATATTGATCTTTGGTTTGCTTGTTTCTAATATGGATTTATTCTTTAGAGGACGATTGAAAAAATGGCTGGATCATGCTGCAGCACACGATTTATATCATGGGTTACATGTCATCACCATGGAGACTGCCTTTGTCGTAAGAACATTCTTTTTTGTGATATTTGGTATCACGATAACATTTGATTCACTGAGTAATATCAATGTGATTGTGATTAGCGCAATTTGTCTTGTCATTATATTTTTAGTGCGATTTATTTTGTTACGCTTTTCAATTGGGAAGAATATTATTCCTCAAGTATACATTGCTCCTAGAGGTTTGATTACCGTTTTATTATACAATGAAACCATCTTACATTTTAATCAATTAAAAGCGGATCATGGTGTTGAATATCCGGCGTATGACAGTGGAATTCCATTGTTTATCATCATTGGAACTTCAATAATAATGACCTTTGCTATGATTTACAACAAGAGAAGATCAAACGGAGCTATATCTGCGGTCAAAAATACGCCTGTACGATCCGTGAAATGGCGTTTGCCTGAATAGAGTAGGGTGAGCGGCTGAAAAGGGCGTAATGAGTCTTAAAATGTTTTGGGTCAAGCCCAAAATGATTGTAGGTGTAACTAGATCTTGTTAATGTCTTCTTTTTTGTAGGATTTGTATATTGTAGGGTCTTGTGTTTTTCATGGATGGCATGAAAATATTGATTTCATTCATTCATTTGATTTACTCTTTCTTTTTTGGGCTTATGCCCAAAGAAAATAGCTTGTTTATTCTTTTTAAAAAAAGACGGAGAATGCTAAATCACTGTTGCCCATAAATCTTTTCTCTGAGTGTGTCCATGAATTCATAGGGCGAAAAAGGGTTTATTTTCGTATATCCAATAAAAAGAATCTTCTTTCCAAAAGCTGTTTCTTCAGTGAAAGATATACAAATAATACGGGGGGGTAATACCATTTCTGCTTTAGAATTTCACATATTTTCAAGTTTATAAAAGCAACTACTTCGTTAGAAATACTCA
>CAZMKA010000221.1:0-3994 GCA_964566605.1 uncultured Saprospiraceae bacterium
ATAAACACCGAAAAAATAAAGACCTTTTTCTGTGAAGGCCTTTCTTTTTTCTCAATTGAAATAAAAATGAATTAATCGAAAAATTAAATAGTGTTAAAGTTTCTACTTTTCATAGGAACTATTGTTATGCCTACTTTTTTAACTCGATAAAGAAAAATTAATCAGCAAAATCTTATGCGATATTTTAGGACTAAATTGGTATGTAACCTTTTTGGTACTTTTTACGGCAATGGTAAAAAGTACAAGACTTTTAATAAAGACAGGACTTTAATCATAAATATAAACTTAATAAATAATCAGCTTCAATATTTTTTTTATTTACGGATTTCCCATCGTAAAATAGGTTTCTCAAAAGAGGCATAATGTTTACCTTTATCCCGAATTAAACAAAGTGTAATTCTTGATTAAATTTCAAATAGTTTACACACGTTTCACAATAGAGAATTTATGAGTACGATAAAATGTCCCAATTGTAAGGAGGTATTTAAGGTAGATGAGTCGAGTTATGCAGATATTCTTAATCAAGTACGAGATGGTTCATTTAAAGAAGAACTTGATAACAGGTTAGCTCTTGCGACAAAAGAAAAAGAGCATGCTATCAAATTAGCAGAAGCTAATATAAAAAGTAGTATGCAAGAATTGTTGGCTCAAAAAGAACAGGCAATAGCAGAGCTGCGAGCAAAGAGTCAAAATGAATTAACTCAAAAACTTGCTGAAAAAGAAGTAGAACTCACTAAAATTGCTTCAAAATTACAAAGTGCTGAAATCGAAAAACAACAGGCTATTAAAGTTGCCGAAGCAAATTCGAAAAACAGCAATCAAGAGATTCTAACAAAAAAGGATAGAGAGATTCAGGAATTACAAGCGAAGATAAATAGTACACTTCTAGAAAGTAAATTGAAAATCACAGAGTCTGTTCAAAAGATACAAAAAGAACGAGATGACTTAGCCAATGAATTGAGAAATAAAGAAACGGAAAAGAAGTTACTTGAAAAATCATTGATGGAACAATATAGTAGTCAACTTAGAAGTAAAGACGAAATCATTCGTATGAAGGACGAGGAAATCGCACTTCGAAAAGATATGAAGCTCAAGTTGTCAACTAAAATGCTAGGTGAAACACTCGAACTTCATTGTGAGGCAGAGTTTAATAAAATTCGTACAACTGCATTTCCCAATGCGTTTTTTGGTAAAGATAATGACTCAAGTTCTGGGACTAAAGGAGATTTTATCTTTAGAGAAACAGATGCAATGGGAAATGAAATCATTTCGATAATGTTCGAAATGAAGAATGAAAACGATGCAACGGCTACAAAAAAGAAAAATGAAGACTTCTTTGCTAAGCTAGATAAAGATCGAACGACCAAGAAGTGTGAGTACGCTGTTCTTGTTACATTACTTGAAACAGATAGCGAATTTTACAACACGGGAATTGTAGATGTGTCCTATCATTACCCTAAAATGTATGTAGTAAGACCACAGTTCTTTATTCCTATCATTTCATTCTTGCGTAATGCAGCACTGAATTCTATGGAATACAAACAAGAGTTAGCGATGATAAAGAATCAGAACATCGATATCACTAATTTTGAAGATAAGATGAATTCCTTCAAACAAGGGTTTGCGCGTAATTATACGTTGGCAAGTAAACAATTCAAGACAGCGATTGATGAAATCGATAAAACGATGAAACACCTTCAAAAAACAAAGGACTCGTTACTTTCTTCAGTTAACAACTTGAGAATTGCGAACAATAAAGCTGAAGATCTTACTATTAAAAAATTAACACGAGGAAATCCTACGATGAAGGCAAAGTTTGATGATTTAGGAAATAAAGAATAATAAAAGCTTCCTACTTCTTCCTTTCGATAGAGAATACAATCAATTTTTCTAGCGCACGCCGGGCTTCGTTGTCTTGGAACTCATGAAGTATGGATATCGCTTTTTCTTTGTATTCGTGCATTTTTGTAGTTGCATATTCCATGCCTCCATTCTTCTTTACGTAATCAATAAGCTCATTGACTTTTTTCTTATTGGTATTATGTCTTTTGACAATTGATTTCATCCAACGCTTTTTAGCATTCGAAGACTTATTCATTACATAAATTAAAGGCAAGGTCATTTTTTGTTCCTTGATATCAATTCCTAATGGTTTACCTATATCATCTGTACCATAGTCGAATAAGTCGTCTTTGATTTGGAAAGCGATACCTATATTTTCTCCGAGTTTCCAAAAGCGATTTATAATTTCTTCATCTTCAGTTACCGAAGCAGCACCAGCACTACAAGCAGCACCTATTAATGAAGCGGTTTTTTGTCGGATGATATCGAAATACACATCTTCTTCTATATCAAGTTTTCTAGCTTTTTCAATT
The DNA here is from genome assembly GCA_964566605.1 of uncultured Saprospiraceae bacterium. Classification (GTDB taxonomy): domain Bacteria; phylum Bacteroidota; class Bacteroidia; order Chitinophagales; family Saprospiraceae; genus JAHDFB01. The sequence continues at coordinate 2,376 of CAZMKA010000221.1, forward strand.
TGAAGAATTTCACCTTCACTAAGCTCTTTTACTGCTTTGGAAATAATGTGTAATCCCGTGTAGTTTTTTTCTTCAAGAGCAAGCAAGAAGCCTTTTGAAAAGAAAAAATCACCAACTAGCACGGAAATTTTGTTCTTCCATAATGCATTAATGCTGAAAAATCCCCTACGTTGATTGGAATCATCAACAACATCATCATGCACTAATGAAGCAGTGTGAAGTAATTCTATTAAAGAAGCTGAGTTGTATGTTAATTGGGAAACCTCTGAAACTGTCTTTGCACAAAGCAGTACAAACATTGGTCTTACTTGCTTTCCTTTTGTTTGTGCAATGTAGTAAGTTATCCTATCGAGTAACCCTACATTCGATTTCATTGCCTCTTTGAAATGGACATCGAAGATTTTAAGTTCATCTTCTATAACCGCTCTGACTTGATCAAGCTCTTGAGGCATTTAGTTTATTTTTGAAGCCCAAATATAGTCTATAAATTAATATCCAACGGATTTCAGTACATTTGTCAAAATGTAAGCTTGAAATTACCGTGGTTCAAATAAAAATCGGACTTTTGCACTGTTGTAAAAAGGATGTGAAATTAAAAGAACTGCAATTTTTATCCAAGAAAAAAACAAATTAAAAGCTTACGTTTAGATTCTATTAAAACAACAATCTTAGAATGATTCAGTTTTTCAGACAGAATAATTTTTTTACTGCACTGATGTTAATTCCCTATACGTTTATTATTCGTATAGCTGCTTTTTTCATCTCTGAAGGTCCTGAGCCCATGAATTCCGGGGGGATTTTGTATTCTGTCTTTGCTAACGCATTTGAAGAACAAACTGTTTTATCTATTATCGTTATAAATTTAGTTATTGCTTTTACTGCAATATTAGTAAATAGAGTGGTTATAGTCCATCGCTTAAGTCGTATTCAAAGTCTTATTCCTGGATTAATTTATGTGATATTGGTCAGTTGGATGGAAAGCTTCTTATCCTTTACTGCCATACATGTAGCGAATTTTTTCATGATGCTAGGAATCCTGTCGATTTTTAAATTTTCTAAAAAGACTACTTCAGGAATTGTAGTCTTCGATTGCTTATTTTATTTTGGAATTGCTACGTTATTTTTTACGCCATACATCGTATACCTTCCTATATGTTTACTTTCATTTGTAAGCTTGAATCGATTTAAATTTCGAGATTTAATAAATGGACTCGTGGGATTTCTACTACCATTTTTTGTGGTTTGGGGCTTTGTTTATTATTTCAAAGGCGAGATAAGTATATTAAGTGGATACAATATCAATACAGAGTTTTTGAATTGGGTTACACAATTGAGATATTTAAATCTTATTCCACTAGGAATATATCTATTGATTTATCTGATTATTTTTATAAACTATAGAGGTTTAGTTAGAAAAAAGGAACTTACCGTCCAAAAGAAGGTGAATATTTTATATTATTTGTTAACATTTTCTTTGGTATCGTTTTTCTTCATTAACGAAAAAAGCTTGCAATATTTTATTATTCTAGCACTACCTTCTGCGATTCTTTTAGGCATGGTGGCAGAGAGAAATAAATCAACAGTCATGGAGGAATTCTTTCACTTTGTAACATTAGTGT
>CAZMKA010000221.1:4004-5420 GCA_964566605.1 uncultured Saprospiraceae bacterium
TCACGATCTAAAAGTTAAGGTTTTTATAAGCTTTGTGTTCTTTTAGGCCTTCAATCAATTTTGGCTTTAAATTTGTATAAATAATAAGCATGAAGTATTTATTGACATTTTCGATTGTTGCGTTTTTTATGGTTTTGGGTCAAGCCCAAAAAGATGTTGTGAGCTGGACTGCTGAACTTGTAGATAAGGGTTCCAACGAATATGAAGTTGTTATTGAAGCCAATATTAAAACGAACTGGTTTTTATATTCTCAGTATCTTGGAGAGGGTGGTCCTATTCCTACAACCATACAGTTTGATGAAGCAGAATCTTATTCATTAATAGGGAAAACAGAAGAGCTTGAAGAGAACGGCGTGGAGAAGATGGATGAAATGTTTGGAATGAAATTGAAAAAGTACAAAAACAAAGCTACATTTGTTCAGAAAATAAGCTCGGAAGAAGTCCTGACTATGGTTAAAGGCAACATTGAATTTATGACATGTGATGATTCAAGATGTTTGGCACCTAGAGTTATAGAATTTTCAGCTTCCAAAAGACAATAAACAATTTAATTTAAAGGTAGATTCTGCATAACGCAATAAGCTTGTATATTGCATCGAAATTCTAACTTTTACTTATAAGGCTTATTTAAATTTTGTAATTTGAATGAGCCTATATTCAATTTTATATGAACGCTACTCATTTCAACAAAACACTTTTTTTAGGTTTACTTGCATTCCTATTCATTAGTATTTTTTATTCATGTGCTAATGTGTCAGCTCAGACAAATCAAAATGGAATTTTAGAGCCAGTAAAGTGGAAAACTAGTTACGAAGAATTATCTAACGATGAGGTTGAATTAATTTTCACAGCAGAAATTGACGATGCATGGAATGTTTACTCACAATATACTGGAGATGATGGACCGATTCCTACAACTATTTATTATGATTCTATTGCTGGAGCCGAACTTATAGGAAAGGGAATTGAATTTGGTCATAAAAAAGAAGGACCTGATCCACTTTTCGCAGGAGTAAATGTAATTAAGTTTTTAGGCGATGAAGATTTTGTAATAAAGCAAAAAGTAAAAGTCACCGATAAATCAAAGCCTATAATTGGTGCTTTAGAATTTATGACTTGTGATGATAGTAAATGTCTACCTCCAAATTTTATAGACTTTGATTTCAGATTCGACGGATCAGTATCAACAGGACCAAAATTGGAAGGGGAATTATTGGACCAAACCAATGAAAATATTATCAATTCATTGTCGAATCCATTGGGTGATTGTGGAGAAGTAACAGAGATCAGTCAGAATTATTTCATGACCTTCTTGTTTGGATTCTTAGGTGGATTATTGGCATTATTGACACCATGTGTATTCACTATGATTCCATTGACTGTTTCCTTCTTTACCAAAGATACAAAACGTAGTGG
>CAZMKA010000222.1:0-5402 GCA_964566605.1 uncultured Saprospiraceae bacterium
ACTAGATATCAGATCATATCTCTTCGTTCCTCAGAGAGACGATCGATATCATTATTCGTTTGCATTCAGCAAAAACAATTAAAAACAACGAAAGATGAAATTTCCAGAGCAAATACGAGTAAAAAGAATGGAAGATTATCATACCCATAATATCGGCAAATATGAAAATGGAAATCAATTCTTTGGATACGGAACATTCGTTTTCACGGAAATGACTATTCCAGAAAATTGGGAAAAATATCGAAGAGAATATGCGGTTTTATATTTATTTGATAAAGATGGTAATTTTAAAGAAGCGAAATATGAATTTGCTGGAACAAGTGATTTGTTAAAATTTGATACAGAAGAAAAAATTGAAGAATTCATTTCCCAATTAGGTGAAATAGAATATTGTGACATTGAAATAAAACCGTTTGAAATCGAAATTGACGGTTTCAAATTTGGTTTAATTCCTAACGAAGAATCAGAAATGATTGAATTACAACCAAGTAATACAATTGCATTTGGAGAACCTTGGGACGGTGAATACGATACCTAATAAATTCAAAAAAATGAATTTAAATAAGACGCCAAACGAACAATAATGGCTCGTATGTTTATAGCTAGCAAAAGCTGTTACGACATCTAGCCAAGACCATAAAAAAATAACTCGCTGATAAATGGAAAAATTAATTAAAATTATACGAACACCATATGAAGAACCATATCACATTAATCTGATTTTTAAAGCTACAAATGGAGAAAGTGCAGGACAGCTTGAGATTTATGATAATGCAGATAGACTTAAAACGTTAGCATACATTCTAGAAGATTTTCCGTTTAAAGATGAGAAAGAATATTTATGGGAATTGGGATCTGAAAAAGCCGAAGACAGATTTGCATTCTATTTTAAATGTCAGTTTTCATTAATAAAACATACGGATGACTGTTTAGTAAGAATTAGATTGAATAATAATGAAGAAGGAATTGAAAAATCTATATCTGAATTTAATATTCAATGCAAACCAGCAGAGTTGAATAAACTAGGTCAACTATTCCGTGAATTCGCGAAATTGAAAAAGGAAACGCTGACTTGGCATGGGTTTGATGGAACAGTAGAGTAAGAAAGACTTAATGACAGTATTAGCAATAATAAAAGTAAATGACTAATAAATCAAAACTGAAAGAATTAGAAACAAGAATTGATGAGGTCTTATTTTATGTTTGGGACCCTATTGGAATATCTGACACTCCAGCTGCAAGAGGTGAGTACTGTTCCTATACTACGACAATTCTCAAATGTGTTCTTGATGAAGATATTAAGAAAATAGCAGTTCACTTGGGTGAAATTGAATCAAGCTTTATGGGGTTAGCAACTAATGAAGTAAAAAATTTAGAAATTGCTAAACTACTGTTAGACTTTAAGTATGCAGTAGACGAAGAATTAAGATAATTACAAAAGACAAAGGATATTTTGAATAGTTTCCAAACGAGAGCAAATACAACATAGCCGGGACATTATCCTTTTAACAAAAAATATTATATTTATTCCGTGAACTAAAATATTCCTTACACACAAATTCAACAGCATCATCTTTTATTCATTAGACTATAATTATGTTTTTATTGAAATGTGAACATCTTGTAATGGCTCTAGGATGATTTTGGCAAGAAAAAAACGTAGAGTTTCTAAGATAACGGACAAAAAGTGGAATAAAAGCTAATAATAGGGTGTGTGAGTAGTTGTCTTCAATGAAAGTTAAATGAAAGAACCATTTCAAATATTCAAAACATTATTTCTCTCAATTTACCCACAATTGAACGAAAAAGAGTGGGAATATTTGTTAGAAAACGCCAAGCTTTTAAATACAGCAACTAAGAGTATCATTATTGAAGAAAATAAACTTCAAAGACATATTTTTTTTCTGACATCGGGATTAGTTAGAGGATTCTACATTGACGATAAAGGAGAAGAAATAACAATTCGATTTATAAATAATACAGGCTGGATAACTCACTATTCTGCTTTGATCTCCAATAGACCTAGCAAATATATTTTTCAAACTTTGGAACAAAGTGAAATCATTGTTTTGCCTTTTGATACTATTCAAAATGGGTATAAAAAATTTACAGGCTTAGAAAAGATTGGTCGTTTGATTGCCGAAAGCGTATTGAAAACTCAACAAAAAAGAATTGAAGATTTTCAATTTTTAACGGCAGAAGAACGCTATTTATCCTTTATAGAAGATTATCCTGAATTGTTCAACCGTGTTTCCCTTTCTCATCTCTGCACCTATTTGGGTATCAAACGTCAATCGCTTACCCGAATCCGAAAAAAACTAACAACCCGATAATATTGACACTTATGTGTCAGATGAAGACGGCATTACTTCTTCATCTTTGTACAAAAATAATTTGTATGAAAAATATTTTGTTAATCGGAAGCACGGGATTTTCTGGTTTTCAGGTACTTAAAGAATTGCTTAAAAAAGGATATGTGGTGACTGCGATAACTCGCAATACCAGTACTTTAAATCTTGAAGATGATAATCTAAAAATTGTTGAAGGCAATATTTTAAACCCTTTATTTCTCAAAGCAGTGCTTGAAAATCAAGAGGCAGTTATCAACTGTTTAGGGATTGGAGGCAAAGGAAACGGAAAACCCAATACTTTACTATCAGATAGTACCAGAATTCTGGTTGATATTATGGAAAAAAGCAAAACAAAAAGACTGATTACCATGAGTAATATTGGGGCTGGGGATAGTGAACAGTTTCAACCGCTGATTTTCCGAAAATTTATTTTGCCTTACTTTATGAAGTGGCTTAAAGTGATTATCGAGGACAAAAATAGAATGGAACCAATTATCATGAACAGTCAATTAAACTGGACGATAGTTCGTTGTCCAAATATTATAGAAAAGCCAGCTAAAAACAGAATTAATCCAACATTGGAAGGCAAAAGCTTAAAATTGACAATAACCAATGAAGACCTCTCATGGTTTATAGTTAATCAATTGGAAAGTATAGAATTTCTGAAAAAAGCACCATCAATAAGTAATTAAAATGAAACGATGATAAGCGGAGAAACGAAAAATGTACTGATTTGGCTCATGTTCGGTTTGTATTTCGGTACTTATTTGGCAAGAGTTATTCGCAATTGCACAGAAATAGGAGTCTGGGATTGGCTTTTAATAATGGCAGAAATTGCAATAGTTGTTATTCATTACACTCCTTATAAAACAGTCTATAAATGAAATACATAAAAATGACTTTAATAACTTTAGTTGCACTCATTTTACTCACATCATATTCGAATGAAGAACAAAAATACATTGAAATGGATATGCCCACTATAAAAACATCAATTGGAGAAATAGCTTATAAAAAGCAAGAAGTAATAGGAACTATACCGATTGTGTTTTTGCATGGCGTATATTATGATCATAATCTTTGGAATTATCAGATTAATAGAATTTCTGACCAAACTACAATAGCTATTGATATGCCTTTACATGGTCAAAGTAAAGCAATAACGAGAACAAATTGGACAATGGATGATTGTGCCAATATGCTTTTAGAAATATTAGATTCTCTAGGAATTGAAAAATGTTATGCAGTTGGTCATTCGTGGGGCAGCATGACTATTCTTAGAGCAGCAAGTCAAAATCCAGAACGTTTTATAGGTGTCGGGCTTTGTAATATGCCTCTGAAAAAAGGAGGATTTGGTACAACGTTACAATTTGGATTTCAACATATTATGTTACCTTTCAGAAAATTCTACACAAAGCAAGTTGCCAAAACAATGTTCGGTGAGGAAAGTAGAATGCAAAAACCCAATATTGTAGAATATTTGGAATTGTCTATGAGCCAATTATCAAATAAAGACATCAGAAATACCGATAAAGCTGTTATCTCAAAAGTAAATAGTGGACATTCTTATCTGGAAAAACTGACTATCCCTGCATTGGCGATAAAGGGAAAAGATGATTATGTGCCTACTTTAAAAACAGTTGAGATGATAATAGTTGAAGGTAAACATACAAGTCCATTAGAACAACCTAAAAAGGTATTAGAGATGATAATTCAATTGGTAGAAGAATGAAAATCAAGCAGAAAACAAAGGCTAAAACGGCAATAGCCCCTATGCGGAGTTACTACATTTAGCCAAAGCTTATCCTTTTAATAAAATAATATTATATTTGTTTTATGAACTAATACATTCCTTACACACAAATTCAACAGGATCAACTTTTATAACTTAGTCTATATTAATGCTCTTTTATTGAAATCTGTACTCCTTTAAAAGGGCTCTAATATGGTTTTCGAAATAAAAGAACGTCGAGTTCCTAAAATAATAAAGGGTGAGGATATATAGATGTTAGCAATAATTAAAATTAAAATATGAAGAAGACAATGTATATTCTAGTAACAATATTAATGCTTTGTCAAGCTTGTACAATAGAAGAATCTGATCCTCCAGGTATTGTAGAATGGACTAGAGAGGCAAGTCCTGTATTAAGAGATTTAATTTTAGACGAAAATTATCAAGTAGCAAGTGATGCACATGTATTTATGGAAGGAAATACGCTTCGAATGATTTATACTGGTGATGCAAATGGAAAACCAGCCATAAAAATAGCTAACTCAAACGGACTTGATAATTGGAAGCCTTCCACTACTTTACTGGGCTCCGTGGGTCCTTCTGGTTTAGACTCTCATAAGGAAACTGGGTTTCACAGAGAAACCTCGACTGGAAAACATCAAATTTATTACATTGGGTATGATAATGAAACAACCTATGAAGCTCAAATTTTTCTTGCTGAGGCAGACTCTTTAAATGGACCATATACCCAAATGAATGAGCCAGCTGTTGCTAAAGGAACCATAGCTGGAAAAGAAGTTTACTGTATGACATCACCAAGTGTAGTGGATCATAAAGGTACATTATATATGATATTTATTGGATGGGACAATTCACCGAACAATGTAACAGAAGTATGGGTAATGGGGGCAACTTCCAATGACGAAGGTCGCACTTGGACTGATTTTCAACTTGTAGACACCCGTATTGGGATGGAAGGTCAAGTCACAAAGGTGAATGACAACAACTTTATAGCAGTAAGAACTGGTGACTATGAAGATAAAGAAGCCATTTTCTATTCAACGGCGTCTCACCCATTTGGACCATGGACAGAAAAAGAAGATCCAATATTGGTCCAAACAGGCTCATCGCTTGAAAAAGATGAAATAATTGCCCCTCATATTTTCATTGAACCAGGAAGTGGTGAAGAGATATTGTACTATACAGGAGCTGATTATTCAATTGGATGGTGGATAATGATGGCTAGAGAATAAGTAATTATTGCTAACAAGTGATATGAGATCAGACTTGCTATCGCTGCGTCCGCTCCATATCACCAA
>CAZMKA010000223.1:0-4937 GCA_964566605.1 uncultured Saprospiraceae bacterium
GTATTATCCTTATCTACAACGATTTTTTCACAAGTACCTAGGTGGTCAAGATCAACGTTTTCAAGTTTGTAACCTTGCTCTTCACTAATTACTGTTCCTCCTGTAAGGATAGCTATATCTTCAAGCATTGCTTTTCTTCTATCTCCGAAACCTGGTGCTTTAACAGCAACTACTTTCAACTGAGCTCTTAGTCTGTTAACAACTAATACTCCTAGTGCTTGAGACTCTATATCTTCTGCAATAATTAAAAGTGGCTTTCCTGCTCCTACAGCTTTTTCCAATACAGGTACGATTTCCTGCATGTTGCTAATTTTCTTATCGTGTATAAGAATTAAAGGATGTTCATACTCAGTAGTCATATCCTCTGTGTTAGTCACAAAGTATGGAGATAAATATCCTCTATCAAATTGCATTCCTAGCACTTCATCAACGTATGTGTCAGTTCCTTTTGCCTCTTCTACAGTGATAACACCATCTTTCGTAACTCTCTTCATAGCATCTGCAATCAACGTTCCTATTTCTGCATCATTGTTTGCAGAAATTGATCCTACTTGCTGGATTTTTTCGAAATCGTCACCAATGATTTCACTTCTTGACTTTAAGTCCTCTATAATAACTTTTGTTGCTTTGCCGATACCTCTCTTAAGATCCATTGGGTTAGCACCACTTGTTACGTTCTTCATTCCCGCTGTTACCATCGCCTGAGCTAAAACAGTCGCTGTTGTCGTTCCATCTCCTGCTATATCAGCAGTTTTAGCAGCAACTTCTTTTACCATTTGAGCTCCCATGTTTTCTACAGGATCTTCTAGTTCAATCTCTTTTGCTACTGTTACACCATCTTTTGTAATTACTGGCGCACCAAAACTCTTTTGTATAACAACATTTCTTCCCTTTGGTCCCAATGTTACTTTTACAGCATTAGCTAGCTGATCTATCCCAGACTTTAATTTTTCTCTTGCATCTGAATTAAAGCTAATATTTTTAGCCATGATTATATAGTTTTATTGTTATGTAATGTTATTTCGCCGTTCTAAGCGATTAATTCTTATAAAATGATAAGGATGTCATCTTCTCTCATGATAAGATAATCAACTCCTTCATAGTTTAACTCTTGACCTGCATACTTTCCATAAAGTACTGTGTCTCCTTTACTTACTGTGGGAGCTATTCCATCTTTTCCAGGTCCTACAGCTATTACCTCACCTTTTTGAGGTTTCTCTTTTGCTGTGTCGGGTATAATAATTCCTCCAGCTGTCTTCTCATCGGCTGTTGCCGGCTTTACTACTACACGATCGTTTATAGGTTTCATTAACAATGTTTTTGTGTTAAAAGAATAAAATTACATACTCTATCAGTCATAAATTATGCCAACTAGACAACTTATGACATAATTGCAATATGATCAATTAGTTTATTGAATTATCTGACATATTAAGATTTCTATATGTCAATATGTCAAACACATTAGAGAGGAATAAGCATGAAGACCTATTGTACTGATAAGCACTTATAGAATTAATAAGGAAAAAGGAAATTTGGGTTGAACCCAAAAATATTACATAAGATTAACTACAAGAACAGCAACTATGCATAATATGAACAATGCACTAGCAAATCCCCAAGTTAATTTCTCCACGAAATCAGTAGATTTTGCAGCACCAAAAATCTGATTTGCACTTTGTCCACCAAAAGTTGAATCTACTCCACCTCCCTTAGGGTTCTGGATTAATATAATTAGAGATAATAATATGCAAACAATTGCTATCAAGATTACCAAAAAATTCAACATAATTATTTTAATTTATTTATTCGACCAGCAAAGTAATCACTTTTTTCTGGATTATTATACATTAATTGCTTATATATATCTATTGCCTTCTTTTTATGTCCTTGTTTTTCCAGTAATTCTGCAAGTGTTTCAGTGTAAATTTTATCATTTCTTTTTACACTTTTGTTGATTTTGTCTTGTAATTTTTTCCCTTTTTTCTTCTTCTTTTTCTTTTTGGACTTATTCTTTTTTGATCCTTCAACTTTATTTTTAGACGTGATTTCTTGCTTAATAACCTCTGCGGTTGACTTTAATCCTTCCAGCCAATCAATATAAGTTGGTTCCTTCTTTTCTTCAGGTTTTACAATTTCTTGTTTATTGATTTTTCTAGTTTTCTTTTTCAGCTTTATGGATTTCTTTTTGTTTTTATATTTTTTCTTTTTATCCTTTACTTGCTTTATAACACGAGATTTAGGCTTTTTGATTTTTATAAATTGTATGTCATTTTGGTCATACATTTCAACCTCTGCCAAAAGCTCTTTTTGCTCTTCATCAAATTGTATTGTTCTTAATTTTTGAAGTTTCTTTTTTTCTTTTTTCTTAGATTCTGCCTTAATCTGTTCTAAGTGGATGTCTTGATTTTTCTCAGCTTCTTCCTTTTCTTGTTCAAGTATTCGTCGTTCTAATTCTTCTTCATTTGAAGGGAATTTTGCTTGTAATGTATTCGATTTTATTGGGTTTTCAATATTTTCTATTATTTTGATTTGCTCGGCTAAATTTTCGGATTCATCACTTTCTACTTTATCTTCTTTTGTCTCGGAAACCTCATCAATTGAATTGAAAATATCATTATAGAGATTGTTTATAGAATCTATTTCTTCTGTCGATTGCTCTTGTTCAATAAACTGCGTGAACATCATAGGATGATGATGTTGTATAGCTGCAAGTTGTGCTTCATTTTCAATTTGGGTTGAACCCAAAATTTTTAACTTACGCAAATAAAGTAACTGTATATTTTTACTATAAGGATATTGACTTTTAAGTAATTCCAGCTCGCTTAGTGGCGTGTCTTCAATGAGCTCTGGGTTTTTCAATAATTGGGCGAACCTCGCTTCTTTCATTACTACCAATTTGTGAATGCTTGATTGAAAATGTCTTCCACTAAGTCATCAAAAATTTCATCTACAAGTTGATCTTGCACGGTCAAAAGGTTTGTTCCAGCAGGAAATTCTCTATTATTTGAAAAGTTTTTGTTCCATGAATTATCTTCATTCTTAAAATCAGTATATTCTACTTTTAACGAAATCGTTAATTGGTTTGCATCGACTGAATTCTCTGCATTTGCTCCTACACTTTGCACATTGAACCGAGTCAATGTTGTTTTTAGTAGTATGTCGGGATTATTCTCATTATTAGTTAATCGGCTTTCTGTGTTAATCTTAATGATTAATTTATCTTGTAAAGTAGTATTTATCGAAGGTGGAGCATCAGGCGTTGTCATTTCTATGAATGGTACACTATAAGTGTCTACATTTGGAGGAATAGAAATTCCTTTAAAGCTGTAACAACTTTGTATTAACAGAACGCTCAAAATTAAAAGTAGTCTCATATCTTCTTATTCACTTTTATAACGCTAGCAAACGAACTTTGCATTAAAGTTAAATTTTCTTATTATTATTTTAACCTTTTATTTGCCAAAATGATTATTCATTTTGATTATCAAACTATGCTTCTATCTCGTATTGTTTGATTTTTCTGTATAAAGTCCTTTCTGAAATGCCTAGTTCTTCAGCGGCATCTTTTCTTCGTCCATTATACTTATCAAGTGCTTTTATTATCATTTCCTTTTCCATTTTCTCTAGGGAAAGGTTTTCTTCAACTACTTCTGATTCGTCGTAATCATTTTTAGACAATATAATTGGTTTGTTATTCTCTTGATCATATATAGGAGCATAAGGAGTGGGTGTGTTGTTATCTTCAAAGTATTTATCCAGACTCGTAGTAGGCATGTCTTGAAAGTTATTTGAACTTGTTTTACTTAGTTTGTCTGGTACATTCAAATTATTCATCCTAATCATCTCAAAGATTAGTTTTTTCATGTCCGTCACATCGTTCTTCATATCGAACAATAACTTATAAAGGATTTCTCTTTCGTAGTTGTCGTTTAAACCTCCAGTAGATTCACTCTTTCTTTCTGCAATACTAGGTAAGTTTCTGGAATTTAAGTGAGGAGCAAGATCAAGTAGTGATAGTGCATCTATATCTCGTTCTTCAGACAAAACCGAAAGTTGTTCAACAAGATTCTTTAATTCCCTAATATTTCCTGGCCAAGAATAATTTTCAAGAATCAAACGTGAATCTTGATCGAAATTTACTGCAGGTGAATTATACTTTTCTGCGAAATCTACAGCAAATCTTCTTAGCAATAAATAAATGTCTTCTCTTCTTTCATGCAAAGATGGAACCTTAATGGGAACAGTGTTTAACCTATAATATAGATCTTCTCTAAATTTACCTTTTTTAACGCTTTCCTCTAAATTTACATTTGTTGCAGCAATAATTCTAACGTCCGTTTTTAAAACCTTAGAAGATCCCACACGTATAAATTCTCCTGTCTCCAAAACTCTAAGTAAATAGGCCTGAGTTTCAAGTGGCATTTCACCAATTTCATCGAGGAATATAGTTCCACCATTAGTCGTTTCGAAATATCCTTTTCTATCGCTCGATGCACCTGTAAAGGCACCTTTTTCATGGCCGAATAATTCACTCGTCAATGTTCCAGTAGGAATCGCTCCACAATTAATAGGCACTAAGTCTTCGTGTTTTCTTGGACTTAAGTAATGGATGAGTTTTGAGAAGACTTCTTTACCTACACCACTTTCACCGCTAATGAGCACACTAAGATCTGTAGGTGCGACTTTAGTAGCCTTGAAAAGAGCTCTATTCAAAGATTCTGATCTTCCTATAATACCAAATCTTAATTTGATTGACTGTAAAGGGTCTTTTGCCATGTTATTCTACAATATGTCCTTTAAGAGTAGCACTGTTTGATTCGCTAATTTTCACATGTATATAATCTCCAGGATTCAAACCTTCTTTTATTGGAAATATGACCATTTTATTTTGAGAAGTTCTTCCTTTGAAATCTTGATCTGATCGCTTAGAAGTT
>CAZMKA010000223.1:4947-5290 GCA_964566605.1 uncultured Saprospiraceae bacterium
TTTATGTTTACAAAATCACCTACTTTATAATTTCCTTTAGGAAATACAGCTACAGTGTTTTGCGAATTTCTACCCATCCAATGCGCATCAGACTTCTTAGAAGTTCCTTCAATTAAAACTTTGAATGTCTTACCAACATCTTTTGCATTAATCTCAGCTGAAATCTTGTTTTGAAGCGTAATGATTTCACTAAGTCTCCTTTTCTTTGTTTCTAACGGAATGTCATCTTCATATTTTCTATGAGCTAAAGTTCCTTCTCGTTCTGAATAATAAAACATGTATGACATGGAGTATTTTGCATATTCCATTATACTCAACGTATCTTGATGTTCTTCTTCTGTTT
>CAZMKA010000224.1:0-1640 GCA_964566605.1 uncultured Saprospiraceae bacterium
TTTCTCTGACATATCAACATCAGCAGCAAGTAGTTTATAAGCAGAATTTAGGGGCTGTAGGCCCAAAATGTGTTTCTGAATCAATACGATATCGGAAACGGTAATTCCAGTTGTATGCGCCATATTGTAATCACCTAATACAGTATATGCATTAGCTCCTGGAATATTACTAAAACTATAGTTACCATTAACATCTGTATACTCTAACAAATCAGGTAAGCCCAACGATAGTTCAGCTCCTTCAACTAATTCATCATTTTCAGTTTTCACTTTTCCTGAAATCGTAAACATTAACATATCAGGACATAGATCAACAGTATTATTATCTTGAACATCAACGCTCGTAGAACAGAAATCTTGGTTTCCATTAACATCAGTTACCCAAAGTTGGATCGGTTGCTCGCCTATATCAGCACATTCAAATATTCTTTCCACATCATTTACATCAGCACTGAAACTTAGTTGAACAGGTGTACCACAAACATGGAATGAACCAGCATCAAAGAAGTCAGGCGTAATAATTACTTTTTCAGTGTCTGGTTGACCGTCACCTGTGGTATCCCAAGGAGTCAGGCCAACTGTAAGATTATCTAAACAATAAGGTGTAGGTGTTTTACAATTCTCTATTTCGAAAGTATACGAACATACATCTTCGTTTCCACATGCATCATTCACTGTCCAGTAAATAGTGTGAATTCCTACAGGGTAAAGACCACTTGCACTAGAAGTAGAACCTGTAATGTCGATTACACCATTGCTGAACGCATCGATCATATAACTGTAATTAAGAAATTCTTCTGTTGTACAATCATCCGTTGCAGTAAGGTTAAGCTCTATGAAAGCATCACCGCATTCGTCATCAAAACTACACATTGAAACATCGTTACAATCACTTGTTATTTCAGGTGCAATAGTATTAATGATCTCTATTACTTGTTCACCTTCTATTAAATCGAAGGTATTATTATTCGTTTGACACCAATCAATTAAAGTAAAAGTTCTTATAACTTTTAGGCATGAGCCTGAACCGTTACTATTATCGATTATTTGGTCGTCTATATCAATTCCTACTTGATCACACACATCTTCAGTGAAGATAGGCATAGAAAGTGGAATATCATTCATATCACAAATGTTAGCTAGTGTAATATCAGCTGGATATTGAACATCATTCTCGTCGAATGGATCAGGGTTTTCAAAAGTAATTATTTGAATATCAGTAATGGTCATACCTGCTTGGTTTGACAATGTAATAAATCTAAAGACATCTCCTTGACCACAAGAATTTAAATTATCAAATGAAAACTCATCACTCATTAATTCAAGACATCCTCCAAGAGCCAGACCATCAAAAGCAGGTCCAGAGAATTCTAAAATATCGTCAGTAAGAATAATTTCTTCAACAGCATCTACAGTTGTTTGGATGGTTCCAAATTGATCTGTATTATTTTCGTCAAATGGGAAATCACATGAAACTGTGATATCAGGTAAACCTTGAACTAATGTAGGTGGTGTTTTATCTTGCACTTCTGCAGTTACCATACATTTATTGTAATTTCCATTCTCATCAGTAACTAATAAGACAACCATATGTTCTGAACCTAAATCTTCACAACAAAATGTTACTGTTTCACCAAAGT
>CAZMKA010000224.1:1650-5228 GCA_964566605.1 uncultured Saprospiraceae bacterium
AAGTAGAAATCATCATCATTACATGCGGGGTTCATTCTTCTCACTTTGATAGTAACAGGACTACAAGCATCAAAACTTCCATCATCAAATAATTCAGCATCAACAATTGCCAGTCCTTCGTTAGTTAAACTAATTGTGGTGAATTGATCACAAATTGGAATAGGCTGAACATTATCTTCTACTGTAACATCGAATGTGCACATACTTATATTATTAGCTTGATCTACTGCAGTGTAAGTCACTGTATTCGTTCCAAGAGAAAGATTAGCTACACCACCATTACCATCTATAAATCCTCCGTCATATTGAACAGAAACAGACTGCACACTACCACATATATCTTCAATGTTTAAAGCAGGTAATTCAATACTTGAACCACAATCTAGCACATCCGCATCGAAACTTAAATCTCCTGGACATTCAATAACAGGTCCTAGGTTATCTCCTATTTCAAATACTTGAACAAGTTGTGACATCGTATCTTGACCACATGACCAATAAATTGCTCTGAACGTTCTTACAATAGAGTAAGAATTAACTCCCGTAGGGATTGTCATATCTTCAAAATCTACGAATAGATTGCAAACCAACGCTTGGTTTTGGATTAAATCCTGGCCATTTAATATAGGACCTCCGTAGAAATTAACGTCTGGTCTACCTAAATCATCAGTAGGGAAAGTTGTACCACATTCTATAGGCACAACAGCATTAACTGGAGCTTCAACAGATCCAATATCAAATTTCATTATTGATAATTCTTGAAAACAAGTATTACTTTCATTTCCAGCATCATCAACAGCTATGAATTCTCTTGTTATTACTTGTGATAAAAGTTCATCATCACAAGATACATCTTCAGTTGTTTCATTCAACAATGTGAATGTTACATTCGTACAATTTTCAATCGCTTCAGGGAAAGGGAATACTAATAATTCACCACATGAGATTGTATCGTTAGAACAAATAATTTGAGGTGGAGTTTTATCTTCAATATTTACCCATCCCCAACAACAATTACCACCACAACAAACTTCATATTTGTAAGAGTTTCCTACATCCATTGCTGTAAATACATTTGGTAATTCTATATCGTCTTCAGTCAAGATTGTGATTACACAATCGTCAGGACAACCTATCAATTCAGTAGTTAAAACCATTTCTGGAGTCAATGAAGAAACACATGTTTCCGAATCGATAGAAAGGTTAATAGAGGTAAGACAACTTAAACCTTGAACTTGGTATTCTTCGACCTCAACATCGAAAGATAGTTCTGTTACATTTCCACTTCCATCGGTGTATTCAAATACATTTGTAGTAACACCCATAGGAAAAATAGAATCGCTAGCAATTCCTTCTGTTTGCTCAATAAGATAAGTATTTGTAGTTCCTAACGTCATTAAAAGAGCAATATTTGGAAAACCAACATCAGCATTTGTAATAGGTTCAGGAATACCACAATCTATAGCTGAAAAATACGATGGTGCTGTTTCACCTAAGTAATTCGCACCTACTATAAAACCGTTATCATTAAAATTAGGAGCAATAATTTCTACTACATAAATCTTATTTGACAAAGTTGCAGAAATAGGATAATCAACAAATTCCAAATCCAAATCTCCTAAAACCATGGTATTTGATGCGATTTCAGTTAAATTGGCAATTAAAAAATCACCTTCTAATTCATGAATTATAACCTCAACAGTAGGACTATTGAAAGATTTAAAGACACCTATATTAATGTTATCAATTACCACATCAACAGCAGAATTAGACATATCGAATATTCGATAATAATGTACCATTGAACCTACTCCACAACTAAGAGACTCTTCAATCACTGTATTATCAAGATTTTGAGTTAAGCTAATAGGAAGATCACAATTATCAGTTGGAATAGGAAGTTCATAAGAAACAGGACCAAGGCATTCACCTGGCTCCAGAGTTATAAAAATATCTTCAACTTCCTCAACCATTGGAGGAATTGTATCTAAAACCGTTACTGGAAGATCAGCTAAAGTCATATTTCCATTATCATCTTCTAGAATCACAGAAACAAAACCTCCTGATTGAATATCAGCACATGTTTGTTCATTTACATTTAAAGTCAATGTAGGAGTTCCACAATTATCAGTACTTCCATTATCAACATCAGCTAAATCTACAGAAGCCGCTCCATTTTCATCCAAATAAACTGTAAGATCGTTTGAGATTAAAACTGGTGGAAAAGTATCAACTACTGTTACTGTAACATCTGTTACACACATTTGATTTTCTGCATCAGTAGCGGTAAAAGTAGCTGTAACGTCTCCTACATCCGTACAAGAAAAAGTACTGGGCGCAAGATTGAAAGTCAACACACTCATGCATGCTTCAGAACTTCCGTCGTCAAGATCTGCCCCTGTAAGACTAGCCATTCCATTCGCATCCAAATACAGTACTGTATCTTTTGCGACACATACTGGAGGAGGACTTGTTATAGTAACAGTAACAGAACAGTTATTTGTTCCATCGCAAGTAGAAAAATTAACTACATGTACACCAACAGGATAATTACCTGAAGCATCCAGACTGTTATTATCTGCAGCAAAAGGCGAATTATTCATAGGATTCGGAGTATCACAAGTTACATCTTCTGTAGCAATTAATTCAACAGTAGCTGTACAAGCCGTTCCATCAAAAATAGCTTCTAAAATTACATCACTAGGACAATTAAGTCCTTGGGAGAACAAACCTGAAGAAGGCAATGCTAGTAAGGTAAAGAAGAGAGTAAATAAACTCCATTGATTGTAAAAATTCTTTTTCATTTCTAAAAAATTACTGATTTAAGGATTCTTCCGTGGGAAGAGGTTTATAATTTCAAATGTTAATAGTAAATCGCCTGTAAGGAAATACATATAGGCCTCTTATTTATCCAGTGGATAAAAGAAGTATGTATCGTAATAAATAGAATGTTGAAAAATTGGACTTACGTCCAAAGTTGAGCTTTCTTATTTCATTACCGATTTACACTGCGTTAAGAAACGCAAGTTAGGTTACTATTTCAGGTTTGAGATTTATAAAAATCTCGTAAATCGGTAAATGGTGCTCATTTTTGGGTATAATGAGCAGTTTTGGAGCCATAAAGTTACGTTGAATTTATTTATATATAACAATTATTTTATATATATTATTTTATTTATATTTAAACAACTGATTATTAATACTTATTGAGAATAATGAATTTAAAAGATTTTCATTAAATGTGCTATAATAGAAATAAACATGTATAAAGTAGAAGCTATTGATTAAAAATTGATGACACAATTAGGTTTTATACCATTTCGCTTTTAATTTGTCGTAATAAATTCAAGGCCATGACTACGTTTTTTAAGCTCATTCCTATTCATAAAAATTAGAAATCTTTACCGCCATTATAAGACTAAATTAGTATTAGCCATTTTCCTTGCACAATTACACTCCTTTCCTTTGGATCCCAACCCATATTTCAAAAAATCGTACTTGTCCACCCTATTCCTCCGCAAAACATCCACAAATACACCATTCATTTTCTCGTACTACGAAAACCCACATCCACTACC
>CAZMKA010000225.1:0-5212 GCA_964566605.1 uncultured Saprospiraceae bacterium
GATCTAGCTTATAGACCTCTTTTTCAAATCCCCCCCAACTTTTAATCTTGATCCGTAATACGTGTATAAACTCCAGCTTTTGAAGGAAGTTTCTTAATTTTTCTTAGAAAAAAGTTTACTTGAAATGTATGCTTGGTTTTCATAACATCAAATATTTAATATTTGACTCACGATTAAGCGAGTCGTTTTAATAAATAGATGTCAAAACCCATCAAAGTCACTCAATGTTACACATTGATATACAATGACTTAACTAATATATAAAACATTTTAAAAGTAAAAAACTGAACTCACGATTAACTCACTACAAGTATGCGTTTTAATGCGTTATTATGAATAGCATAAAAACAAAAAAGCCTGAAAATCATAGACTTTCAGGCTTTTTGCAGGTTTTTAAACCCTAAGTTAGTAGGGGTGAAAAGATTCGAACTTTCGCCCCTCACGCCAAGGCGTGATGCGCTAATTTTCCAAATTGTTTAAATATCTTTTAGCACCTCTTTTTTTTATTTTTATCTCTTAGAGTAAGGCTTCTGACTTTTCTTCTTTCTGTATAGTATATATAACCTGCCAATCTTTAGCTTTGGATGTAAATCCACTATGTTTACCTAAATGATACGCTAAACTATCATCCATACTTTGGGTTGTAAATCCTGTATAATATTTCTTCAATGTGTCGCTATAAATAATATAAACTGTAAACATAAATATCTATTTGATAACCATAATCTATAAAAAAAAGCGCATCGAAATGAATCGATACGCTTTTAAAAATAGTAGGGGTGAAAAGATTCGAACTTTCGACCCCTTGGTCCCAAACCAAGTGCGCTAACCGGACTGCGCTACACCCCTAACTTTATATTTTTAATTCAAAAAGAACCTTCGTTCCTCACGCTAAGGCGTGATGCGCTAACCGGACTGCGCTACACCCCTAACTTTATATTTTTAATTCAAGAAAAACTTTCGTTCCTCACGCTAAGGCGTGATGTGCTAACCGGACTGCGCTACACCCCTAACTTTATATTTTTAATTCAAGAAGAACCTTCGTTCCTCACGCTAAGGCGTGATGCGCTAACCAGACTGCGCTACACCCCTAACTGTATTTTTTTTATCGCTTTACTCTTAAAGCGGCGCAAATATAATATAATCTTATTTATATCGGAAAATAAACGAATAAAATAATTTCATTTTTGAATAAAAAATTGAAAACGTATTTAATGCCTTGATTAACAGCGTACGATTTACAATCAAAACTAAAATTTCTGAAGCTATTAATTTAACTAAGAAGGAAGAAATATAGCTGCTAAGAAACAAGAAGAAACGATTTAAAAGAAAGACACAAAGCAATTGTTAGTACATATGTAGATTTAACGCATCACACTAATCGCGCGCAGTCCAACGGTTCAAATCTTCATTCCATACATACAAGACTTCCTCGTTCATCACTGTATCACCATTTCATCCTAACCTCCAATCTCCCTTGTCCCTCCAAAATCCTCTTCAGCTGTATTCAAATAAATCACTGGGTCAATTATGGCAATATTTCCTTGAGGGGTAAGAAGTGCATTGCCCGGATGTAAATCTTCAACGATATAATCAGGACTAAGGTAGGTGTCACCACCTTCATGCGTGAATCCCATTTTTTCCATTTCAATAATGACCTCTTCTCTGTTTGCGCCTCTAGTTGCGATGACGTAAGGCTGGGTAACGACAACACTAAAGCACGAATTTTGAGCATAAAATTCGGAAAACCCAATCAATAAATAGCGTGCCTCTGGAAACAGATAATTATGCATCGCCAATCGGTCAAAAAACTCCAATGGTGTTTCATGGAAATTCAAATTATTGAATTTGGTAACGTAAGGATCGCCGTCACGCATATAAACGAATTGTTCAGCACCGTTATCTAAGTATAAGCCTACTTTATCGCTGTAACTGGGTTTGAAGAGCAAGTCTTCACTTTTGGCATAGGCAAGTAATCGGTTTATCTGTTCATCTTTCGAGATTGGATTTGTTCTTTGATTCGCTGAGTTTGTTCCGTCGCCTTTTCCAGCGATATATGTTGCTTCGAGAAGTCTTTTACCTCCTTCGATACGACCACATTCCTCTTCTTGTGATAATCGTTTAATTCTTGTTGTACCTTCATGAAATTCTTTTAAGTATTCTTGTATTTCCTTGCTCATTTTGAATGAATGTTACAATAGTATAATTTCCGTTCATCTTTACCTTCCCAAATATAAAGCATCTTTTCACAAAGCCAAGCACAAGAAAACATGATATACTATCCCTTTTTTCTTTAGGGCTTAAAGCCCAAAATATTTTAGTTGGAAAACGTAAACGATGGATTCCTCCCTCCAACTCCCTCCAGAGGAAGAGATTGTCTTTTTTTTAAATTGCCCGAAATAACTGTTCGAGCAGCATTATGTCCGAAATTTGTGGTTATTGCGGGTGGGAGGCGAGCAAATTTGGGAAGTATAAAATACAAAGGTTTATACTGCTAGAAATACCAAGTATAGCAAACATTCTTCGCGAGTTTTATGAGGGCTAGACCTTTTTGGTACTTTTTACGGCAATGGTAAAAAGTACAAGATGCATCGATATAAACAATAAAGCAATTGGAGCAGTACGCACCTTAAAAAGAACCTGTCTAAACTAATTTTACATATTATAAAAACATAAATATATCATTCTACTTATTAGAAAATCCCAAAGCACCCTTCTTCGTATCTTTACAAAAAAATAGCATGAAAAATCTACTTATCCTATTTCTCATTACTATTCTCTTTGCATCCTGCAATTCCAAAACATCATTAGACCTCACAATCATCGAAACTGGAACTGGAATTCCTGTAACTGATGCACAAGTTGACATTATACAAGTTACGTTCGGTGGTTCGTTGGGAAATCCTTCTACTTCAAGTATTCTTCTTGAATCTGTCTTTACTGATGAAAATGGAGAAATACGTTTTAGATCTAATGATGATTTTGATAAAATTGAAGTTGAAATAACGAAAGATGGCTATTTTGATTTAATTCCAGATAATAACCCCAGATACGGTTTTTTTGATCTAGGTGAAGGAGACCAAGTGGACATTAGCTTCGAAATGGACCCTGAAGCATTACTTGAATTTCGGATAATTGATGATCCTGTAATACAAGAAAGTGGAATTGACTTGCGATCTGGTTTTAAAGCTACTTCTATTAATTCATTTTCGTCCACAACTAACTTTAGTGGAATTGTGCATGGAAATCAATTTCATACATATGTTTATTGGTACCCTAGTATTACAACAGCAATTGTTGATTCCGTTTTCATTGAATCAAGTGCTGAAAATTTTGTAGAAATACTCTTTTAACTTTTTTCTAAATGTAATACCAATACAACTATAATCGACAAAAATTTAAAATCTATATTTAAACAAATTGCAATGAAAAATATATTATTCATTCTTTTCTTAACGATTCTCTTCGCATCATGCAACTCGAAAACATCACTAGATCTTACAATCATCGAAACTGGTACAGGAATTCCTATTGCTGATGCACAAGTAGATATTATTCAAGTAAATTTTGGAGGTACACTTGGTAATCCATCAACTTCGAGTGTGTTACTAGAATCTGTATTTACAGATGAAAATGGAGAAATACGATTTAGAAGTAATGAAGAATTCGATAAAATAGAAGTTGAAATCACGAAAGATGGATACTTTGATGTAATTCCAGATAATAATCCTAGATACGGTTTTTTTGATCTAGGTGAAGGAGACCAAGTGGACATTAGCTTCGAGATGGATCCTGAGGCATTGTTGGAATTTCGGATAATTGATGATCCATTGATTGAAGAAACGGGAATAACTCTTAATACTACTTTTCCAGGTTCTTCTTTAGTATCGCATAGTTCACCTAAGTCAATTGTTGACTTTGCCAGAGGAGGGAATTTTCACTATTATATATATCGATTCAGTAATACTCTCGGATTAATGCGAGACAGTATTTTAATTGATCCTAATATCACTAACATTGTAAATCTATATTACTAAATGTGATCAGGAAACATGTATTCATTTCTTCAATAAATAGTAAACAGACATCTTTAATTTACAAGGACATATCATTGATAATATCTATAAAGTAAACAAGAAAGAAGTTAATATTGAGTTACCTTTAGGTGTCCACTTCATTGAAATTACAGATGTGAATGGTTTTGTTTCAGTAGAAAAAATTCTATGTCTACATTAATTAAAATAGTATCAATAGCTTTTTTTATTTGTCTGCCGTATCTTGTAATCGCACAATTAAAAAATGATTACGTTTGGTTGACAGGTATTGGCACTACAAAAAATAGCATAAATTTCAACTCAGCTTCAGTGACTATCACTGAAGCTGAACTTGCTTTACCCATTCAAGGAGATAATGCTAGTTACTGTGATGATAATGGGAATTTAATCTGTTATACTAACGGATTTGCAGTAGCAAATGCGAATCATGAAGTTTTTCTTAATGGAGATTCTTTAAATACTGGAAGCAATTATGTTATAAGTAGCGACATGCAAGCTTATGGACGAATTGGAATTCAGGATATCTTGATATTACCAGAACCACACGCTGACTCTTCATTTTATATTATACACAAACCTTTTTTTTTCAATGATGATAATGATTTAAAAACAGGTCATTTACTTTATTCCTATCTTGATTTAAAAGCTAATGATGGAAAAGGTGAGATTATGGAGAAAAATATAGAATTTTTCTACGAGGAATATTTATTATCTTCTTATATGACAGCCATTCAGCATAGTAATGGGGAAGATTGGTGGATCATTGAATTAAAGGAAACTGAAAATGAATACCTAATTTTTCTCCTTGATTCTATAGGAATTTCCTTAGTACATCATCAAGAAATAGGAGGAGGACGTTTTGATGATGCATCAGCATCTGGAACAGCAAAATTTTCGCCTGATGGAGAAAGATATGCCCACTTTAATTACGGAGATCAACTATGGATTTATGATTTTGATCGAGAATCAGGTCTATTAAGTAATGAATATGAAGTATTAATTAATGACACATTACCACAGGTTTTTAGTAGTGTGGAATGGTCTCCTAATTCAAGATTCATGTATGTTGCATGTACTTTCTATTTGTATCAAATAGATACATGGAACAATAATGAAGTAGAATTAATTTCTGAATGGAGTGGTGTTATCGATACTTT
>CAZMKA010000226.1:0-5139 GCA_964566605.1 uncultured Saprospiraceae bacterium
ATTTTCGACGAAGAGTATCGAAGGATAAAACTTAATTTTTCCGTCATTATAGGGTTCAATCTGTATAAAAACTCTTTTGTCTTAACACAAGTTTAATTTTTATTAATCTATTATAATAACCCTTTATAAAAACTAAATTATATTTGTATTCGTTAAACTAATTCATTGCTTTGCAATAAATAGTATCATTCACAATAAATAAAAACATAATGGCAGAAGTATTAGAACAAGTAGGAACTAGTCCCATTAAAATTTCAGATGCGGCATTGGTACAATTAAAGCGAATCGTTGCAGATCAGAATATTCCTGATTCTCATGGTCTGAGAGTTGGAGTGAAAGGTGGTGGATGCTCAGGTTTTTCATATATCCTTGGTTTTGACACAAAGAAAGAAAATGATCAAGAATATAGAATTGGAGATATGACAGTATACATGGAACAATCTCATGGACTATATCTTATAGGTATGGAAATAGGTTGGTTAGAAGGTCTTGACAACAGAGGTTTTACTTTTAACAATCCGAATGCAACAGAATCTTGCGGATGTGGTACAAGCTTCTCTGCTTAAAAGAAATAATAATTAGAAACATAAAGTGCTTGCTCTTTTTTTAGAGTAAGCACTTTTTTTATTGTCTTATTTATCTTAACTTCTCAACGAGAATATGCTAATTTCAGAAAACGATTTAATAATCTTTGGGCTTTAAGCCCAAAGTAATTCTACGCAATGAATACAATCGAATTACAAACAAACCCAGATTTTGATACAGTCTTTGAAAATTATCCCAAGGAAGTTAAAGATAAGATGATTTACTTACGCGATTTAGTTCGAAAAACTGCGAATGAAATAGAAGAAATTAAGGTTTTGGAAGAAACGCTAAAATGGGGAGAACCTAGCTTTATCACAAAACATGGTAGTACATTGTGAATGGATTGGAAAGCAAAAGCTCCTGAACAATATGCTATGTATTTCAAGTGCACCTCTAGGCTTGTTGAAACATTCAAATTAATATACGGTGACTTTTTTAACTACGAAAAATCACGGGCTATTATCTTCAATTTAGAGGATGATATTCCCGAGAAAGAACTAAAGAAATGTATCAAAGCAACATTGATGTATCATAAAGTAAAGGGTGATGTGAGATTAGGAATATGACTTATATTATACAAACTTCTTCAACCAATTTAATAACTTCACTTTAGACTTATTATAAGGAGGATATAAAAATTTAATCGTCATAAATTTCCTTTTTACAACCGGCTTCTCATTGGTGAATTCTATGAATCCATGAAATCCATAAGCCTTCCCTATCCCACTATTATTCACTCCACCAAATGGAACTGATGGCAATGCAGCACCAAGAATAAATTCATTTACTACCATTCCGCCTGCAGTAGTCCTTTCTCTATAGTACTTCTCTGTTGATTTAGACTTAGTACACAAATAAAAAGCCAATGGTTTATCTAGGCTATTCACAATTGATAAAGCTTCTTCTTTTGTCTTATAAGTTATTACAGGTAGAACAGGACCGAAAATTTCTTCTTTCATAACGTCCATTTCAGTATGAACACCTGTTAAAACTGTAGGTTCTACATATCTATTAGGGCGATTATATTTCCCTCCTATTTCTATTTTTGCCCCTTTCGATACTGCATTTTCTATATAAGCTCCTACTCTTCCTGTATTCTTTTCATTTATTATTCGAGCAAGTGAATCACTTTCATTTGGATTTTCACCATACATCTCTTTTATTACTTCCTTCAATTCACTGATCATCTCACTTTGCTTGCTTTCATGTACCAAGACATAATCAGGCGCGATACATGTTTGACCAGCATTAATAAATTTACCCCAAGCTAACTTTTCTGCTGTAGATTTTATTGGTGCAGTCTCATCTATTATACATGGAGACTTCCCCCCTAATTCCAATGAAACTGAAGTAAGGTGATTACTTGCAGCTTTCATCACAATCTTTCCAACAGCAGGAGATCCTGTAAAGAAAATATGATCCCATTTTTTTGAAAGCAGATGTGTAGTCTCAGGTATCGAGCCTTGTAATACTTTGTATTGTTTTTCTGGCAAACAGGCTTTAAATAATTTCTCAAGAAATGCTGAAGTATGAGGTGTCATTTCACTTGGTTTCAACACCACAGTACAGCCAGCTGCAATTGCATAAATCAAAGGATATATTGCTAAATAAAATGGATAATTCCAAGGTGAAATAATTAATGAAGCACCTTTAGGTTCATGAATTGTTTTTGCCGAAAGACCCAGTTGTACAAGAGGAATATGATGTCTTTTGGGTTCAACCCAAGATTTTAACTTGGACAAAACTTCATTTAAATGTGCTAGTGTAGGAACAACTTCGGTCAATTCAGTTTCTGTATAAGGCTTATTAAAATCCTTATGTACTGCCTCTTTCAACTGGTCTATTATCAGCTCATTTTGAAGGTATTTCTTAATACTTTTCAAAAGCACTTTTCGATCTTTAACCGTTGATCGTCTTAAAACTATCTTCTGTTTTTGGTGCTCCTCAAAGACTTGATCAATCTGTTTTTCCGAAGCAAAATTTAATCGTTTTAAATCCTCCATTTAAGATTCTATGAATACGTACGATATAATATTAGCACCCATACGTAAAGCTTTTGCGCGTAACTCTGCTGGATCTTTATGTACATCGGGATCTTCCCATCCATCTCCAAGGTCACATTCATAAGTGTAAAAACAAACAAGGCGACCTTCCCATAATAAGCCGAAACCTTGAGCGGGTTTGTCGTCATGTTTATGAATTTTTGGGGCACCTGTTTTAAAATCAAATTTCTGATGATAAATCTCGTGTTCGAAAGGGAGTTCTATGAATTCTAACTCAGGAAACACTTTTTTCATTGCTACACGAACATAAGGATCCATTCCATAATTATCGTCAATGTGAAGAAAGCCTCCACCGATAAGGTAAGTTCTTAAGTTTTCAGCTTCTTGATCACTAAAAATCACATTCCCATGGCCTGTCATATGTAAAAATGGAAAGTTGAATATCTCCGCAGAACTTACTTCCACTGTTGCGTAATCAGCCTCGAAATGCGTATCAAGCTCCTTATTACAGTATCTTGCTAAATTAGGTAGTGCTGTAGGATTCGAATACCAATCTCCACCTCCATTGTATTTCAACAAAGCCAACTTCATCCCTTCCTGGGCATTCATCGAAAGACTCGACAGAACGAATAACATCACCAATACTCTTAACATACTTATGTTTTTATTCATAACGCAAAATAACGAGAAATGATTTTATAATGCTAATTTTAGATGTGCCAATACTACAATTATGAAACATCTACTTCTATTCATCGTATTTCTATGCGCTTGTTCAACGAGTAAAAACAAAGTCTCAGGCATTTCTGAAATGGACATGTTGGAAAGGAATGCGGAAAATGAAAATCCACGATTGACATATAAAGTCATAAGTTCAACTTTTAATGACAAGGAATATATTTGGGCTGAGGCCCAAAAACAATTGGAAGAATTCGGTGAAGAACAATACCTAGCTCTTTATGACATCATTTTCGAAAAATCAATTAACGACATCCAACAAGCTATCAGTCAAAACCAATTGACTTACGAGAATTTAACCAAATGGTATATTTTTCGAATATTGAAATTTGAGAAAAATCCTAAAACATCACTACATGCAATTATCTCATTGAATCCAAACGCAGTTAAAAAAGCAAAAGTATTAGATAAAAACAAAGGATCAAACGACCATAAAATTTATGGAATGCCAATTCTTTTAAAAGATAATATTGGAGCGGAAGGAATGCCAACTACAGCGGGCGCTATTGCTTTGTCCAATAATTTTACACGTGACGCTAAAATTGTAGAGAACTTGAAAAGTAAAGATGCAATAATATTGGGGAAAGTTAATTTGAGCGAGTGGGCGTACTTTTTTTGCAGTGGTTGTCCACTTGGATATTCTGCACTTGGTGGTCAGACATTAAATCCTTTCGGAAGAGGAATTTTCGAGACAGGAGGTTCTTCATCGGGAAGTGGTGTAGCAGTTGCAGCCAATTATGCTGTTGCAGCAGTGGGAACAGAAACCTCAGGTTCAATTCTTTCCCCTAGTTCTCAAAACAGTATTGTAGGATTAAAACCTACGATAGGTGTATTAAGTAGAAGTGGCATAGTTCCTATAAGTAGCACACTTGACACGCCAGGACCAATGACTAAAAATGTGAGTGATAGTGCCATTTTGCTTTCTGCAATGGCGGGAAAAGACAAGGAAGATTCATCGACTTTACGAGCACCTGATGCAATAAATTACAATGTTGATAATCTTCGTGCATCTATAGCCCTCTTTAGTTTTGGAGTGAATAAAAAATATCTTGAAGCTTCACCAGAGTATAAAAGCATGGTAGAAAAGCTAAAAGATTTAGGAGCTAAAATAGTTGAGTTTGATCCACTAGAAACGAAGTTGGATGGCTTCGTAGACGTATTACATTATGACATGAAAAAGGATTTACCAAAGTATTTAAGCTCGTATGCTCCACGTTCCGTTCAAGTAAGATCGGTAAAAGACATCATTTCGTTTAACAATGAAAACATGGAATTAAGAGCGCCCTATGGCCAAGAATTATTTATAAAAACAGATAGTTGTGAGATAACATTGGATTCCATAAATAGGATTAAAATGACACTTCAAGAAAATGCTAGGTTACATTTTAAGGAATTATTGGAAGAAGAAAAAGTAGATGCTATATTATCTATAAATAACTACGATGCAGGATATGCGGCGATGGCGAAATATCCAGCCTTAGCTATTCCTATGGGAAAGGATGTTGGGGGTGAACCCAAAGCGCTAACACTGATTGCTCTTCCGTTTCATGAGCAGGAATTATTGAATATAGGGAAAACGATAATGGATTCTTTTAATCTTAAACTTATTTTTATTAATTAATAACGAACAATGAATAATGAGTAATATCAATTTGATTTGGGAACGTGATGTGTGTATGTGTGTGTGTATTGCTATCACCGATATTACTAATTATTCATTTAAAAACATAACGTACTCACATCACACCGGTATTACTAATTGTCAATGCCTGAAATATGTTGACCACAAAATATTAAAAAATGAGTGGAAAAC
>CAZMKA010000227.1:0-5031 GCA_964566605.1 uncultured Saprospiraceae bacterium
ATTTATCCGTCTCTAGAATATCTACTCCACTCAGATAAAACAAAAAATCAGGCTTTACCTTTTCGATTAGTTCTGGAACATACTTTCTTACAACTGCTAGATATTTGTCGTCCTTTGTTTTGTCAGGCAAGCCTATATCAAGGTCACTTTTTTCCTTTCTTCCAGGATAATTTTTCGCACCATGCACACTAAATGTAAAAACGCGATCTTCTTTCTCGAAAATCTTTGCAGTTCCATTTCCTTGATGTACATCAAGATCAATGATTAAAATCTTTTTCACTTCTTTTGTATCAAGCAATATATTTGAAGCGATTGCCATATCATTATAAACACAAAAACCCTCTCCCCTATCGGCAAACGAATGATGTGTGCCTCCTGCAATATTAAGAGCACATTGATCACCATTCAGGGCAAATCGAGCACAATCAAGAGTACCTTGTGCAATGAATCTACCTCTAGAAATAAGATCTTTTCTCATGGGAAATCCAATTGCTCTTTCTTCTTTCCTAGATAATGTTTGTGTTTTTAATTTATCCCAGTATGCTTGCGTATGCGTGCGTAATATGTTTTGCTCGGAAAGTTCAGACGGATGAAAAAACTGAGATTCTTCAATGGTACCTTCATATAGTAATTGCTCAGGAATAAGCTCATATTTCTCCATTGGAAACCGATGACCTTCCGGCAACTGATACTTGTAAACTGGACTATAAGCAATACGAATCATATGAATAGTAAAACCGAATTTACATGAAAAGTTTAGTATACTTGAACTAAAAAATAATCAACTTCATATCAAAATAACATGAAGTATGAAATTCAATTTAGCTGAAAGCTTGTTCCATATCTTTTATCAAATCTTCATGATTTTCGACCCCAATTGACACTCGAATTAATCCGTCAGTTATTCCTATTCTATTTTTCAATTCTTGTGAAACACCTATATGAGTCATAGATGCCGGATGCTGTGCTAGGCTTTCTGTACTTCCTAAACTGACAGCGAGTTTTATTAATTGCAATTTATTTAAAAAACTGAATGCTTCTTTTTCTCCTCCTTTTATTTCAAAAGCTATCATGGCTCCAGAAGATGTGTATTGTCTTTTATAAATATCATAGCTTTTGGAATCAGGATCTAAATTACCCAAATAATACAACTTGGAAACTGAAGGGTGGCTTTTTAAATAAGTAGCTACTTTTTCGGTATTTCTAGCTTGTTGCTCCATTCTCACTTTCAAGGTCTCAAGACTCCGCAATAGAAGCCAACATGTATGTGGACTAGCCATATTACCAAGAAACGTCCTTAAAACTTTTACTCTTCCCATGACTTCCGATGATCCCAATACTGCACCCGCTATCAAGTCACTATGTCCTCCTATGTATTTAGTTGCTGAATAAATGACTAAATCTGCGCCATGCTCCAACGGATGAGACCATAAAGGTCCCATATAGGTATTATCAACAGCAATATGAATCCTTTTATCCGTATGATCGAAATGGGTAGAAATTTCTTTACACATTTCAATATCAATTAGTGCATTGGTAGGATTCGCAGGAGTCTCAATATATATTAAAGATAGTCGATTCGCCATACCCGAATCTTTAACCATTTTTATAATTTCTTCTTTACTTTGGCCTGGTACAAAACCTATTGATTCTATTCCTATTTCCTTCAAAAAATGATTGATAAAATGATCTGTCCCTCCATAGGTCGGCATGCTATAAAGTAATAAATCACCAGGCTTCAAAAACTCTAAAAGTACTGTACTTATAGCAGACATCCCACTTTCAAAAACAGCACAATCATCGGCTTTATCCCATAAACAAAGTCTATTTTCAAGTATCTCAAGATTAGGGTTATTAATTCTACTATATATCAATCCCAATTCTTCTTCTTGACCTTTTTCTCTTATTCCATATGCAATCTCAAAAAAAGCCTTCCCTTCCTCTGCTGATTTGAATACAAATGTAGATGTTTGAAAAATGGGTGGCTTTATTGCTCCTTCTGACAATTCCGGCTTATAGCCAAAAGACATCATGTGACTTTCTGGATAAGTAAAAGTTTTCATATATAATTGAATTTAATAGCAATAAAATTACAATTTATAGGAATAGATATCAATAAACACACACTAGAAAGGAAATATTCCTAAGTTACTAATTAACTTAGATATATTTTACTTAAAATTGTTTTTATTACACATTAAAAAAGGAATAAATCCCATGGTCAAGATTGATGCGACAGATAAACTACTATTGGAAATACTACAAACAGATTCCAATGTTAATGTTAAGCTTTTAGCTGAAAAGCTTAAGCTAACTAAAACACCTATCTATGAAAGAATGAAAAGGTATTCAAAAGATGGCATTATTAAAAAATACGTTGCTGTATTAGACACAGATAAACTGGAAAGTTTTATGGTCGTATTCTGTTCAGTTTCGCTTGACAATCAAAAACTTGAGGCCATTGAAAAATTCAAACTTGCTATTGAAAACATAACAGAAGTAACAGAGTGTTATTTGATGGGTGGCGTAAGTGATTTTCTTTTAAAAGTAGTCGTGAGAGATCTTCAAGCTTATCATCAATTTTCTTCTGGAAAACTTGCAGCACTTCCTAATGTATCACAAATCAAAAGCACATTTGTTCTTGAAGAAGTAAAACGATCTACTGTGCTTCCTTTATTTTAAATCATTAATTAAAGCGACCTTCAACTCATCAATTTACCTTGCAATTGTGATTGTACCCGATATTAAAACAGGTTCTTCACCTTCTTCAATTTGCAATAGAGCTTTATACGCATAAACACCTTGAGATACCTGAGAACTATTAAATGTTCCATCCCAACCTGTTGAAGTATCGTTTGTAATAAGGTCTAATCCTTCAAACACTCTATTCCCCCATCGATCATAAATCCATAAATCATAATTAATATCGCTTTCTGAGAAAATCAAGAAAACATCATTCAAGCCATCTTGATTCGGCGTGAAAACATTTGGGATATATGTATCGAAATTTAATTCTACTCTTATTAAGATAGAATCTACAGCCGAACAGTTCGCTCCATCTGAAACTGTGACAAAATACTGAGTCGTTTCTGTTGGATTAAACTCAGGATTAGAACAATCCGTGCAAGATATTCCTGTTGGTGGAGACCATGTGATATCAAAACCATCTATTTCAGGAATGTCCAAACTAAAACTCCCTCCTTCATCAATTGCAGCAAAAGCAGGAATATCAATAGTGAAATCATCTGCTTCTTCAATTGTAAAATCCAACATATCCGTGCATAAATCCATTCCTATTGTGATGAAAGTAATATTGTGATCTCCTGGACTAATTCCAAAAATAGTATCTCCTATTTCAAAAGTCCCAGTTTCCGTGAAGTCAAGAGCATAAGAATAAGGACCTTCTGAAGTAGCCGAATTTATAACAATGAATCCATTTTCATCGCCACATGATGCATCAAAAACAGTAGCATCAAATTCAACCGCTTCTATAGAATACATTACATTTAAAATACTGTCACATCCATCTAGCGATGTCAATATAACTTGACCCGTTGGGGAATCTTGATTGAAAATTTGCCCACCAATTAACACGTCTACAGGTTCGCAAACGACCGTATCTAAAAACCCTTCATCTACCTGATCAAAGTCAAAACTTACAAAAACTGTACTGTCACAATTTTGGGCGGAAGCCCCAAATAAAACAATCTCCATTTCAGGATTATCAATATCGAATGTTTGACCTAATGTATCAATTACTTCATTCGCACAGAAAGTACCTGTCAACATCCCTATTGCTTCTTCATAAAAACTCAAGTCTATCGTTACCAACGAATCACAACCCGAAGGTCCTGAAATTTCAACAACACCCTCTGGATTATCCGCATCAAAGGTTTCTGTACCTATTACAACGGAGCCATCTGGACACAATGTATCGTCAATCAACAAGGTGACTGATTCTTCAAAAACAACATTTATAAATAAGATCGTATCACAAGTTCCTTCAACAAAAACAGTATCTGTTCCACTAGGATTATTCTCCGAATAAAATACTCCATTTATTAATATAGAATCATTAGAACATAAGGATTCATCAATATTTCTAGTCAATGGATCATCGAATAATAAATCAACGAAAATTATACTATCACATCCGTTTTGACCTATAAGTGGAATATTCAATTGAACCGAAGATTGTTCTGCATCAAGAGTTACTCCAAAAATAGAAAACTCTCCTCCCCAGCAGACTTGCTCCGTTATAAAATTCGTATCAAGTTCATAGAAACTCAATTCAACTTCAACAATCGAATCACATCCACTTGCTGTTGTAAATGTTTGTGAACCTGTTTCATTTCCAAGATAAAACTGTTCTCCATTTACAGTAAGTGTATCATCATTGCAGAGAATTTCTTCAATCAAGGTTGGCTCTGGAATCAATAATGTATAGTCGACAGAATCAAGTGTAGCACATTGTCCTGAACCAGCTTGAACATACAATAATGCAGAATTAAATAAACTGTCTCCTGGATTGAAAGTCATTCCACTACCATCGGCCTCTGTATTATATGTTTCATTTCCCGAAAGATTCGTTCCATTGATGGCAGGCAGTTCTATTCCTGTACACGATTCTTGATCTGCTTCTAAATCCAACGTAGGAGTATCAACAATCACAAAATTCACGTCTGCTGTATCAGGTGCACAATTACCTCCTTGTCCCACAATGTAGTAAAACAACAAAGTACCACCTGCATCTACAATCGTATTAGTATTAATAATTGACTCTACAGCTTGTGTTTGTGTGTTTACAAATATACCACCAGGATCTGCATCACTTATATAGTCCACTAGTTCAATAAACTCATCTTCACAAACAAGAGATGAAGTATTATTTCCAGCATCGGATTGATCCGTAATATTCAATGTGTAATCAGACGTATCACTACCGCACATGTTCTCTACAATGTATAGAAAATCAAAGCTATCTCCCGTTATTTGACTTGCGTCCAAAGTGTTGCCTGTGATGACCCCACT
>CAZMKA010000228.1:0-5018 GCA_964566605.1 uncultured Saprospiraceae bacterium
TGAAATAGACTCACTTTTAAAAGATTGGGAACAAATTTATTCATATTCAGATAGGTTACGGTATTTTGTGAAACTTCACATTAATTCCAAGACTAAGATGCATGTTGTTAATGATGTTTTATATAGGATTGCTAAGGCTAGAATAAGGACAATCGGTTATTCTGTGATACCCTCTTTTGAGGACAAAAATCGAAGTCGCAATAAGCACTTCTATATCCCAAGAAAAATTATGGATTATGAAGTATTTTATGATTTTTTTCCTGATTTTGAAAACTCAAAGAAAATCAAGGAAATTGAAATAGAGCAATTTAATGACAGCTTGATTTTTAATGGTAAAAATATAAAACATGATGAATTTTATGATTCCTTAGAAGAAACTCTGTTAGCGAATAATGAAGTTGCTTTTTACCATAGTTACAATAAGGAAATCAGTTACAAAAGTTTTATTGAAATTTACGCTACTATAGTGGAAGTTATCACGAAAGTTAGGAATCAATATTCGATTAAGCAATATGGAAAAGAAATCGACTACATAGAGAGAAGTGAACAAAAAGTTATTCGAGATAAATATCCAATGATAATAATTGATGAAAACTATAAATCT
Organism: uncultured Saprospiraceae bacterium; assembly: GCA_964566605.1. Classification (GTDB taxonomy): domain Bacteria; phylum Bacteroidota; class Bacteroidia; order Chitinophagales; family Saprospiraceae; genus JAHDFB01. The sequence goes on from CAZMKA010000228.1 coordinate 605, forward strand.
AGGTTTATGAAGGGTTAGGTTTTTTGGGCTTAAAATTGGGTTAGTTATTTCGCTTGTTTTTTTCTAAAGCCCTTCAATAATTAAAGGTATGCCTTCTAACTCGAGAAAAGAAATTAAAATATCTTATTCGTCATTATGAGTTATATTGGTATAAAACCTTTATGTACTTTCTTTCGCTTATAAATTCGTAAGGTTACATCAGTGATGAGTTATGCAAGATTAATGTAAAAACTCCTTCCAACGTTAGAAGTTTATATTTAAGTATAAAAACTGTCCGAAATAACTGTTCGAGCAGCAAAGTGTCCGAAATTTGTGGTTATTGCGGGTGGGGAATGAGCAAATTTGGGAAGTATGAAATACAAAAGTTTATACTGCTAGGAATACCAAGCAGAGTAATTATATACCGCGAGTTTTATGCAGGGCTAGACCTTTTTGGTACTTTTTACGGCAATGGTAAAAAGTACGAGACTCGTTTTAGTTATGAAATTAATTTAGTATTTATTGCTTACATATTCTCTTTTTGTTCACTACTATTTATTTTTTTTGGCTTAAAGCCAAAAAAAATACTAGAAAGAAAATCAATTCTTACTAGTATTAAATTTTGGGTTCAACCCAAAATCAGATCAAGTACTAATTACCTAATTTTTATTATTCTTTTAGTTGCTACAGAGGAGATTGAAATTGTACGAACGTAATAAATACCATCTATACATTCATCCATATTCATGGGAATATAATCACCTTCTCTTCCTATTTTACTCATGATTAATTTGCCATTTGCATCATATAATTCCACAGTCGCTTTTTTCGTGGGAATCTTATCAAGTGTAACATAGATTATATCAGTTGAAGGATTGGGGAAGACTGTGAATGCTATATTGCTTGCGTCATCATCATCTGGCTCTGTGAAGCCATCACAATCTGTTCCTGTTAGTCTTATTACACTTAAGGGATTAGAGAGTTCGAAACATCCGGAAATATTCGTTGCATTACTATCCACCTCTATTCCTTCGACATCACCAAACATACTAAAGCTCCATATAAGGCATGTACCTTCACCTGCTCCTTCCAAGTCAAAAGGTGGTGAGCTAGGTAATGCAAGTATATTGAATAATTCATCGGTAATTATCCAACCAATAGAGTCGCCGATTTCTCCTGAAAGTACGACTTCTAGTGGATCAGGTATGCCATCATCCGCGCAGATTTCTATAGTTGTTGAGCCATCAGGAAATGATAATACTCCTCCTTCTGCATCGCAGTTTATATTGTCACAATCATCACCTGTTAAGCGTTCAACTGCAACAGAGTTACTTAGAGAATAACAACCAACGATATCATCTATAAAAGATCCATTTTCTATTCCTGAGACTAAACCATCATAGCTTATATTGTAGATCAAACATATTCCTGCACCAGCCCCTTCCAGATTAAATGGCGGAGGAGTAGCAGGAACAGCTATAATCATACCATTTGGCTCTACAATTATCCATTGACTTACTTCTCCATCATTACCTATCACATTAACGTCGATTAAATCGTCAATCCCATCATCAGCGCAGATTACACCGTTAAACGTTGTATCAATCAAACTTACAAATCCACCTTCAGCTTCGCAGCCTATTAATTCACAATCATCTCCTTCATATCTTTGAACGGTAATTTGATTAGATAAATCAAAACAGCCTTCTAGGTTTGTAATCGAACTGTCAACAGCTAGTCCGCCAACTTCTCCCGAATAACTAATATGCCATATAAGGCATAATCCAGGTCCTGCATCATCAAAATCAAATGGAGGTTCTGTAGGAAGAGCTAAAATATTTCCGTTTGCATCAGTAATTATCCAGCCTGATAATTCACCTATTTCGTCTGTAAGTATTACGTTTAAAGGATCAGCAATCGAATCTCCCGCACATATTTCAACCATCATCGTACTATCAGCAAAAGTTAAGTTTCCACCATCAACATCACAATTTAAATTGTTACACGCTTCGCCAGTGACCTTAATAACCGATAATGGATTCGATAAATCAAAACAGCCAGATAGATCATTGGCATTGGAATCGATTTCCAATCCCACTAAATCATCTTCATATGCAATGTGCCATATTAAACAAATACCAGCTTCACTACCATCCATATCAAAAGGAGGCTGCATAGAAAGGTCGATTATATTCCCTACATTATCCGTAATTATCCACGCTGTATTCGTACCATTTTCTCCATTCAAGATTACATTCAGTGGATCGGGAATGGAATCACTAGCACATATCTCTATAGAATTACTACCATCTTCGAAAACTATAGCTCCTCCTTCTGAATCACAAGCGTTTTGATCGCAATCATCACCAGTTTGTCGAATGACAGTAAGCGGATTTGATAAATCATAGCACCCTTCAAGATCAATTGCATTAGCACCTAATTCCAAACCTTCAAGATCGTTTTCATAGGATACATGCCATATCAAACATACACCTTCACCGGCTTCATCCAAGTCAAATGGTGGATTATCTGGCAGTGCTAATATATTAGCATCTGTGTCGGTAATTATCCAACCGCTATTGTCGCCTTGTTCATTAGTTAAAATGACGTCTTGAGGGTCGGGAAGACCATCTCCTGCACATATGGTTACTGACGTCGTACTATCTGCAAACATTAAATCGCCACCTTCAACGTCGCAAAAGAAAATATCACAAAATTCTCCTACTAGTCGAGTGACTGTAATAGGATTAGAAAGACTAAAACAACCTTCAAGTGTTGATGTGTTAGATTCTATGTCGAGATTGTTTATCGTTCCATTGTAAGAAAGATTCCACACTAAACAAGCTCCTCCACCAGCACCTTCCAAATCGAAAGGTGGTTCTGTTGGTAGATCAAGAATATTACCCGCATCATCAGTTATTATCCATTGATTGCTTTCACCTTCACTACCTATTAGATTTACATCAAAAGCATCACTCTCGCCATCATCTGCGCATATTGTTAATTGAGTTTCTCCATCTGCAGTCGAAAGCATGCCACCTTCTGCTGTTTCTCGTACAACTGTAAGCGGATTTGATAGATTATAGCAACCGGTCAAATCATCTAAAAACATTCCTACTTCTGCGCCTTCTATTTCTTCCGAACTTGCATAATGCCATAGTAGACAAGTTCCACTTCCAGCAGAAGTTAAATCAAAAGGTGGGGCAACAGGCAAAGCAAGTATTTCATTTTCTGTATTTGTTATAATCCAACCAAAGGATTCTCCCATTTCTTCGCTTAATATCACATCGATAGGATCAGAAAGTCCATCAGCAATACAAAGTGTAGTTTCTGTGCTTTCATCTTCAAAGCTCAAAAGACCACCATCTGGTTCTTGTCTTATAACAGTGATAGGATTGGACAAATCGAAACAACCTTCGATTGATCCTGCATTTGAATCTACTGATAAGCCTTCTAATCCATCTACATAAGAAATATGCCATATAAGACAAGTTCCTGCTCCAGCTTCATCCAAATCAAAAGGAGGCATGTCTGGAAGTGCTAGAATATTAGCAGCTAAATCCGTAATAATCCAACCCATATTTTGCCCTTCGCTAGCAGTCAAACTTATATCAAGTGGATCGGGAATATCGTCTCCTGCGCAAATAGTTATTTCGGTCAAACCTTCATTTAGTTCTATTGCGCCTCCATCAACTGTATTTCGCACTACGGTTATAGGATTTGATAAATCAAAACTTCCTACGAAATCATTTGCATTTAATCCTATTTCCAAACCTTCTAGTCCTTCAGTATAAGCTAGGTGCCATATAATACATGTTCCAGCACCCGCACCTTCAAGATTGATAGATGACGTTTCTGGAAGTCCCAATATTAATCCTGTTTCATCAGTTATAACCCATTGGAAATTATCTCCCACTTCTTGAATCAAATCTACTTCAATAACATCTGCACCACCATCTATGATGCATAATTCCAATTCAGTTTCTTCATTACTCGATATAACACCACCATTCAAAGGCAAACAATCAGATACAATTTCAATATTGTCAATATCCCACACGGAAACGTTAGCGTCATTTCCTACAGGACAGTATGGAAGTAATTCAAAGCTAAATATAGTCGTTTCATTGATTATGAAATCAGGTAATTCAGAGAAATCAAAGACTTCTTGATTCCAAGAATTTTCAGTTGATATGCTACTTTCTTCATAAATTACAACGCCATTTTTCATAATCCTAAGACCGTATAGAGTGGGGTAGTTGTTATCTCCTGTGGGTCCATTAATCCAGTCATAACTTTCGGGAGCCATTTCATAAAAGCTCAACCTTTTAAGTGAAGAGGTCATGTTGTCGGATGGATCAAGCATAATGTCGAATTTGATGCTTTTATCATTACCAGCATCATATTCACAAGATGGATCTATACTTACGCACAT
>CAZMKA010000229.1:0-5005 GCA_964566605.1 uncultured Saprospiraceae bacterium
CTACTATACAATGCAGAGTTATTAAGTGCAGACTTTTCATATCCATTTGATTCAATATGTCCTGGAGATGGATTGGTTTCTCCAGTTTTTACTGATGGAGTAGCGGGTATTTTTGAAGTGACTTCAGGTAATGCTGATGATCTTGATATTGATCCTTCAACAGGTGTGATTAATCTTGCAAACTCTGAAATAGGAACATATGTAATTCAAAACTCAGTAGCTACTTGTGGTAATCTGATTATTTCAGGAGTTGTAGACGGAGATATACCTGGAGGTCTTCCAAAGGCTATTGAATTTTACGTAATTAACGATATTCCTGATTTATCAATGTATGGATTCGGTTCTGCTAATAATGGAGGAGGAACGGATGGAGAAGAGTTTACTTTTCCTGCAATTTCTGCTTCGGCAGGAGATTACATATATATCGGTTCTGAGCCTACAGAATTTATGAATTTCTTTGGATTTGCTCCTGATTATATTGATAACTCAGCTTTGATTAATGGAGATGATGCATTAGAATTATTTTGTGAAGGCAATGTCATTGATGTATTCGGAGATATAAATGTAGATGGTTCAGGTGAAAATTGGGAATATACTAATGGATGGGCTTATAGAATGGATTTAGATGCTCCTAATTTTGGTATGTTTGATGAAGCACAATGGACTTATTCAGGTGTTAATGGTTTAGATAATGAAACATCAAATGCAACTGCAGCTAATCCAGTGCCTGTAGGAACGTTTACATCTAATTTTCCAGGTCTTTGTCCACTACAAATTGCTGAAGCAACTTTTGTAATCGATGAATTTGGCGGTACAATGTTAATGTGTCCATCTGATATTACATATCAACTGAATGGCGGAGAATGTGGTGTTTTTGCTAACATCGTTGATGCGAATGCAATCGACAATTGTTCTCCAGGTTTAACTTTAGTTCAAGTGTCTGGTCCGGTAACAGGAGACTTCTTAGGAAAGGATGAATCTCCATATACTGTTGTATTTGAAGGTACAACTGACTTAGGAGTATTAGTAACTTGTTCATATGATATCATTATTGAAGAATACATTCCTAGTAGTATATCATTAGCATGTAATGGTGCGATTAATCTTAGCCTTAATGAGCTATGTGAAGGAACAGTATCAGCAGATATGATTTTAGAAGGTAATGATTACTTATGTTATGATGATTATATCCTAAGTGCAGTTTTCGAAGGTGCTTCTGTGGGAACAAGTATTACTAATGCATTTGGTAGTGGAAATTCACTTTTATTTGATAACACTTTATTAAATGTTCCAATTGAAGTTTCAATTACAGAGCCTACAACTGGTAATACTTGTTGGGGATACGTAACTCTTGAAGATAAATTAGCTCCTGTGATTATTTGTCCAGATACTATTCTTGTTGTAGCTTGTAATGCTGATACTTCACCAGTAGAGCCATTGATTGAGGCTGAATGTGAAATAGTAACTTTTGAGATGGAAGAGGATGTTGAAGAAGGAACTTGTGCAGATTCATTCTTTATGCAAATTACAAGAACTTGGATAGCAATTGATGCTGCTGGCAATCAAAGTGAACCTTGCGTTGAAGTAATTCAAATCGAAAGAGATCTATTTGAAGAAATAGTTTTCCCATTAAGTTATGATGGTTTACCAGGAAATAATCCAGTATTAGCTTGTGATGGTGCAAATATAGAATTTGCACTGGATGAAGATGGAAACCCAAGTCCAGTTGGCGTTGGTTCGTTAATAGGAACGGGTCAACCTATGCTAGGAGAGGGTTGTAGTAACTTGATTATTTATTATGAAGATAATGTAGTGCCAATTTGTGGTTCGAATAGCTTTAAAGTTATTAGAGAATGGACTGCAATAGATTGGTGTTCTGGTGAAACAGCTCAACAAACTCAAATTATCAAAATTCAAGATACAGTTGCTCCTGAGTACAATGCTCCTGAAGATGTTACTTTAAGTGTAAATAAGCACTGCATGGGAGAATACTTTATACCGAATATTGTAATAACAGATAACTGTGATAATGCTGATATTAATTTTACTTCATCTGAAGGTAATGTTTCTAACAATGTCTTTTCAATTGAAGAACCAATTCTTGGACAAGCATATGAAATTCAAGCAATAGGAGTGGATGAATGTGGGAATGAAAATATTCAAACATTTACAGTTACTTTCATAGACCAAGTACCTCCAGTTGTTATAGCTGAAAGTAGTTTAACAGTATCTCTTGGCCTTGATGGTGTTGCAAAAGTGTTTGCAAGTAGCTTCGATGATGGTTCTTATGATTCTTGTACGGATGTTGAGTATTCAGTAATTAGAAACTTTAGTACATGTGCTGCAATAGATGAAGATGCACCTGTAGGAGATGATAATTTTCAATTTAATGATATTGTCCACTTCTGCTGTAGTGATGTGGGTGAACCCCAAATGGTAACTTTCCAAGTATGTGATGATGCTGATGGAAATGGCGTATTTGGTAACAGCCAAGATAACTGTAATACTGCAATGGTAGAAGTTACTGTTCAAAACAAGCAACCACCTTTATTAATTTGTCCTGCAAATACAACAATCAATTGTATTGATGCTGCTGGCTTAGATCTTGAAAACGATGAGTTAATGAATGAAATGTTTGGTGAACCAACTATAGTAAATGCATGTGAAGGCATTGTTATCGACCAAGCAATTATCCAACAAAGTTGTGGTACAGGTGTAATCATTAGACAATTTATAGCTGTAGGAGGTGGATCATCTGCCGCTTGCGCACAAATTATCACTATTAGCCCTGCAGATGAAAACAAATTATCTTGTGATAGAATCAGTTTTGATGGTTTAAGTAATAATACATATAACTGGTGTAGCGTAAATGATAATACGAATGATAACGATGATGATTTGCCTGCCATTCAAGTTGATTGCGATGAGGCTTCTATGATACCTCAAGTTGATATAGAACTTGAAGGTTTATGTACAGAAGTCGGTGTAGAAATTAGTATTGATACATTCAATTTTGCAGGTGGTGCATGTAAAAAATATCTTGTTCATTATGAAGTTATAGATCAATGCGTTTTTGATGAAAACTTTATAGATACTATTACTAATGAAGTAAATCCTTATAACTCTGCAAACGGTTACTTTGAATTCTATCTAGAAATTGATGCCTTCGACAATGATGCACCCGTTTCTGAGATTGAAAACCAAACAATAATTGCTGAAGAATGTGAAAGTGCAACTGTAAATGTTCCTTTATCGGCTATTGATAATTGTACCTCAGCTGACTTTATTAGTTTAGGATATAAAGTAGATTTCTTTAGTGACAATTCTATTGATATTACTGATAATGGTGGTTTTGTTTATAGTGGAAATGTTACTTCTGGTAATCAAGGATTCCCTATTGGAGAACATACTGTTTTTGTAATAGCATCTGACGGATGTGGAAATACTGGAACAACTTCATTTACAATAACAATTGAAGCTAATGATAAAGAACCAACACCTTATTGTAAAACAGGATTTGTAACATCTATTTCAGCAATGGGTATGGCTACAATAACTGCGGATAAGTTCGATGCTGGCTCATTTGATAATTGTACTGCTTCTGAAGATTTGATTTTCTCATTCTCTCCTGACACAGGAGATACAGAACGTATGTATACTTGTGAAGATTTAGGTTTTCAATTCATAACTGTATACGTGACAGATGCAGATGGAAATCAAGATTTCTGTAATACTACATTCCTTGTCCAAGACAATGATAATTTCTGTAATGGTTCAATTGTTAGCGGTCTAGTACAATCTGAAAATGGTTTTATTAATAAAGACGCCATGGTTATTGTTGAAGATGTTGAGAACGTAAGTTACCAACTTAATACAAATCAAGATGGTGTATACGAATTAGTTGAAGGTAATTTTTCTGACTTTGCAACAGTTTCAATTGAAGATTATAACTCAACTGTACATGGAATTTCAGTAGTAGATCTACTTTTCATTAGAAAGCATATCTTAGGAATTCAGCCTCTTACTACAAATGCACAATTAATTGCTGCTGACGTTGATAATAATCAAAAGATAAATGGAATAGATATTATTCAATTAAGAAAATTACTATTAGGTCATATCAGTACATTTAGTAACCATATGAGTTGGGTAGCTTATCCATCTGACTTTGATTTGGAAGGATTAACTAATCCTTATGACTATCCGAAGCACATTAATTTACTTAATGCAGGTAACTATGATTTCACAACTATAAAAGTAGGTGATGTAAATCATTCACACACTATTGATCTTCATTCTCCAAACACGGTAGATATAAGATCTAAGTTTGAAATTGAATATGAAACGAGAATAGTAGATGGAGAAGTAGTTTTTGATTTATATGCTGATGCTACGGATTTGGTAGGATTAGATTGGATTATTAACAATACTTCAATTCAAGTTGAATCTAAAGTTTTAAGTATTGATGAAACTAATCTAAACTCTATAGAAGGAAATACTAGATTAGTATGGACGGATATCAATTCTTTAAATGGAGAGCAGCTTATATTAAGCATTTCAGGAATAGATGATATAAATGATTTATTAAGAGAATCGAACAAGTTAGTTGCATTAACTGGTAAGTCTGAATTAACTACCGAAAACAATGTTTCATTATCTCCTAGAACTATAGAGTTATCTGATGCTTCAATTACTATTTATCCGAACCCTTTTAGCGAGATTACTAACATCGAGCTTAAGAACTTCGATTTAGAAAATGTAAATGTAACGATTCATAGTCTTGACGGAAGATTGATATTTTCAGGACAAATGAATAACCAACCAATAATAACAATCAATGAAATGGTTATTCCAAACTCTGGAGTTTATACTATTGAGATTTCTGATGAGAATAATACAATAAGAAAAAGGTTGATTAAGATTAATTAACTTTCGTACTAAACTAAATGCAAGAGGCTGTCTCAAAACGAGATAGCCTCTTTTTCTTTTAAGTATGATTGTATGA
>CAZMKA010000230.1:0-4509 GCA_964566605.1 uncultured Saprospiraceae bacterium
CAATCTAAGCGCTACAACAAGAATAACAAAAGCCGTTATTTGCTTTACAAATTTAGGTGAAAATTTAACAATAGTTGTTCTTACACCAATTTGTCCTCCAATAAACACGCATAACATAAGTGGAATGAGTGTAGCCCAATCTACTGAAAATCCATACGTAGAAACTTGGCCAATCATTCCCGCTATAGAGTTTAAAAGAATAAAAACAGCAGCAGTTGCGGCAATAATTTTGGGTTTACCCCAACGACTAATATGTAAAACAGGAGATAAAAAGATGCCCCCTCCAATACCTACAACACCCGATAAGAAGCCTATTCCACCTCCAATAAACGCATTAGAATATTTCGGCAACTGCCTTGATTCCTTGACTTGTCCAAAAAACATTACCAAAGAAGCGACTAATAAACAACATCCCAAAAGAATAAAAAAACTACTTTGGGAAAGTTCGAATCTACCACCGAGATAAGCAAGCGGAACACTCAACAAAACCAAAGGCAATATCCGCCTCCAATTAATATCAAGATGTTTCGAAAATAAAAAAGTAGAGCCTAAAACAACAGTTATATTACAACAAAGAGCAATTATTCTGAGGTCTGTAAATTCCATATCCATAAAGCTCAAAACGGCTAAATAGCTTGAACCACCGCCAAATCCTGCCGATGAATACACAACTGCAATTACAAAAAACAACGTACACAACAAGATGATTTCTTGTCCCATTTCCCTCTTTGATATTTCGCCAAATATATGTAATGATTAACTATCTTTGGAGTTATCCTACAAACAAACATTTTTACTTTAAACGATACTTATAAATAAGAGCCAATAGATTTGCTAAAAGATTCACATAATAGGATTATTGATTACTTGCGAATTGCCATCACAGACAAGTGCAACTTGCGTTGTCAATACTGTATGCCTGCTGAAGGAATTGATTATGTTAGTCAGGCTGAATTACTTAGTTATGAAGAAATTTTGCGCATAATTTCTATTGTTGCAAAAGAAGGCATAAGAAAAATAAGATTTACAGGAGGTGAGCCGTTTTTGAGAAAAGATCTACCCTATCTCATTAAGTTGATTAGCAAGATTGATGGAATCGATAAAATAGCGATAACTACGAATGCCACTATATGAAAAAAGTATGTTGATGAACTTGTGCCTTATGGATTAACGGACTGGAATGTGAGTATAGATTCGCTCGACAAAGAACGTTTTCATGAAATCACAAGAAGGGATGAATATGATACCGTTATAGACTGCATTAATTATCTGAAAGCGCATCCCAAAATCAATCTAAAGTTGAACACTGTTGTGATGGAGAAGCACAATATTGAAGATATCATTCCGCTTGTGGAGCTTACAAAAACAGATGATCTTTCCGTAAGATTTATAGAAGAAATGCCTTTTAATGGTTCGGGAAATGAACAAGCACGGCTAAAATGGGATTACAAAGCGATATTAAAGCACATTGAAAATCATTTTAAGAATATAAATAAGATTCCTGACCCAAAGAATAGTACTTCTTTTAATTATAAGGTTGTAGGATTCGAAGGAAGTTTTGGGGTGATACCTGCCTTTACGAGATCATTCTGTGGTTCTTGTAACAGATTACGAATGACGCCTGTGGGCATCATAAAGACTTGTTTATATGACGAAGGAACTTTTAACATCAAGAAAATGATTCGAGCGGGAGCAACAGATGCGCATATTCTAACCGCAATTCGAGAAGCAATAAAACATAAATCGAAGGATGGATTTGAAGCAGATAAGAAGAGAAGAGGAGGTAATTCTGCTATCCTTTCAATGGCACAAATAGGAGGATGATAATAGTAAAAGAAGCGTTAGATTACATTTCACAACAAGTGAAAGATTATGGTTCCGAACTCATTCCTCTAGATCAAGCTACTGGAAGGATTCTAAGTATTGATTTAGTCGCAGATAGAGACTTTCCACCGTTTGATAGAGTGACAATGGATGGAATAGGAATTGACTATTCCGCTTATAAAGCAGGTAAAAGATCATTTAAAATAGAAGGAATTGCAGCAGCAGGGGCACCGTTTCAAACATTGAAAAATTATAGTAATTGCTTAGAAGTTATGACAGGTGCGGGTATGCCCAAAGGTGCTGACACGGTTATTCGGTACGAGGATTTAGAGATAAGTGCCAATAATGTAGCTAGTTTACATGAAGGTGTTATCGTAAAAGAAAAGCAAAATGTGCATTTCCAAGGAAGTGATCATAAAGCAAAAGCGATTCTATTAGCAAAAGGGACTTTACTAAGACCAAGTGATATAGGCATTGCTGCAAGTATTGGTTATGCTGAAATAACTGTTAGAAAACTACCTAAAACAGCCATCATTTCTACGGGCGATGAATTAGTAGAAATCGACAAAACTCCCCTTCCCCACCAAATTCGAAAGTCTAATGTTTATACCATAAAATCACGTTTGGAGCATTATGGTATCGATGCATCTTTATATCATCTTGCAGATGAAAAGGAAGCAATCCGATCTGAATTAAAAACGATCAATGATTCGTATGAATTGGTCATACTTTCAGGAGGTGTATCGAAGGGGAAATTTGATTACATACCTGAAATACTTGCAGAACTAGGAGTAAAAAAGGACTTCCATAAAGTGAAGCAAAGACCTGGAAAACCCTTTTGGTTTGGTAATACAAGTGATACGGTGATCTTTGCTTTACCAGGAAATCCAGTATCTTCGTTTGTTTGTACAAAGAAGTATATAGAGAATTGGCTGTGTGCATCAATAGGAAAAAAGCGCTTTGTAGCCTATGGGAAATTAGCCAGTGATGTAACCTTCAAACCCGATTTACACTACTTCATGGAAGTTAAATTGGAGTATGGATCAGATGCTATCATTTTAGCACATCCAATGAAAGGGAATGGATCAGGAGACTTTATAAATTTGAAAAGAGTTGAAGCTTTCATGGAATTACCGATGGGCAAAACGGACTTCAAAGCGGGTGAGGTTTATCCGTTGGTTTTATTTGACAGGTAAGTGTGATTAAATGAAACATCAGAGGTTAAACATTACAACAGAATTGGTATTAAAAGTCTCTTTCGTGAATAGAGCCTTTTTTGTGATGCAAAGAACCACCACTTTTGCCACGCATCTTTGCCACGATCTCCGAACAGATAGATAATGCGATTTCCTCGGGAGATTCTGCTCCTATTTCAAGTCCAGTGGGACTATGTATAAAATCAAGTTTTGATATATCTTTTGAAATATCTTGCTGCAATTTTTCAAAGCGCGTTTTAGGGCCTAAAATTCCTAAGTAAGCGGGATTGAGGTTTTTGAAATACTTAAGTAATTTAAGATCAATTTTATAGTCATGACTCATTAGTAAGATCGCAGTATATTCATTGACTGGAATTTTATCAAAATCATCCAAAGCCAGTACTTTATAAGCAAGATTATACGCTTCTTTAGAAAGTTTTTTGGTCTTACCCATTAAGGTGCTTCTCCACCCTAGCTGTTTTGCAATTCCTAGCATGGAATATATATCGTAGTTGTCACCAACTAATATAAGTTGGGTTTCAGGTCTTATAAATTCAATCAAAATATGAATCGTATCCTTTTCGTAACTGAATAATTTAGCTTTATGTTTTTGTTTTACGAGATTAATATCCATTTGGAGTTGGGACAAATTCACCCCTGCAAATTCATTTTGATGTTCATCTGGCTTTAATAAAGAAGTAATTCCAAGCATATTTTCACTGGGATGACGAACTACTTTCAGCATAATATTAGCTTTAGTATCATCACATATTCCGCGTAGAATCTCTATCTCGTTTGTAGAATTCGAAGGATCAATAGGTGTTAACAAAACCTCTATCCTTCCGTTACAACCTAGCCCAACACCTATTTGATTATTATCATCTTCCATCGTATCATAGATAACGGAAGTAACTTTATTATCAAAAATTGCTTTTTGGGATCTTCTAAGCGCGTCACCTTCTAGGCATCCTCCACTTATTCCACCTATCCATATACCCGAGCTTTGGACAAGCATACGTGCGCCGATTCTTCTATAGGAAGAAGCTTCTACATTGACTACAGAAGCTAAGGCCATTTTTTCATTGGAATGATCAACGGCATCATATTGCTCAATAATGTTACGAATCTCCTTCATTTAGCTCAAATATATATAATCATATCTTAGGTAGAAAAATGGAACTTTCAATTTAAGAATCTCATTTATATAGTTAACACTAAAAAACAAAAACATGGGAGGAGGAGGATCAATAAGCCAGATGATACACAGTAACAATTCAAACCGCAACTTACAAACAGCAAGAAATAGTTATCGGGAAAAATTAGTTGAACTTAATAAAGAATTAAAAAGTAAAGAAGGAGAATTAAAAATGGAGAAGTATCCGGAGATTTCGGAGGCTAAGAAGCTTGAAATAAAAGAAAGAGTAAGACGAGAAATAAAACGAAAAGTACTATATTCTTATTTGAATTCTTTTGTTCTATTGCTTATAAT
>CAZMKA010000230.1:4519-4982 GCA_964566605.1 uncultured Saprospiraceae bacterium
AATAGTACTTGTAATTTACATCATATTGAAGTTATATAGTTAATAAGTGTGATGAGAAAAATGAGATTTTTTCGTCGTGATTCATTTGGGCTGATTCGATATCTACGTTATGTAGTAGGATATATTATTAGAGTTCATGAGAGATATAAGATTGCTGGAATTTGGCTATATATAGTTATCGATTGAGCGAATTAAGAGCTAAAGTTATTTAGGGTATAAAGAAAGAACTAGTTATGAGTTGTTTATAAAGAAGGTCTTGGAAGGATTGGATTGGATTTCTTTTATTTCAGGATTAGGAAAGTGAAATAGTTGAGAATTTTGAGGCAATAAGGATTCGTTGTTCGCTAGTTGCGAAGCGTTGAAAAGGTAAAAGTAGAGATATTTTAGTATTTAAAACTTTTTATCCTTGGTTTTGAAAGATGTAAAAAGCTTGAGGTTGGTTAGAAATTGGGTGGGGAGGGCT
>CAZMKA010000231.1:0-4937 GCA_964566605.1 uncultured Saprospiraceae bacterium
TAAAATAATAATAGTATTTGGGCTTTAAGCCAAAAAAAGAAAAAGCGATATCCATGTAATTGGTTATCGCTTTTTTAACATAGTTTATTTGCATTAACCTGCTTCATACAATAGAAAGTCGATTGTATTCAAAAGATTTAACTATCACTATAGAGCAGCTTGGAAAACTGTGACCTTCTCAGCTAATTCTTTTGCTTTTTCTTCATCAGCAATGCCATTCTCTGTAAAATTCTTTCCAAAAAATGGAAGCGAATAAGTTGTTACAATGTTTCCACCTAAAAACGGAAAGCCTTTAGTTGCAGTCTCTAAAACAGTCATCCCACCTCTACCTCCAGGAGAAGTTGCCATTAAAAACATTGGTTTATTCTTCCATACTTCCTTATGAATTCTAGACAACCAATCATACACACTTTTGAATGCTGCTGAATACGAACCATTGTGCTCAGCAAGTGACACAACCAATCCATCTGCAACTGTAAGTTTATCATTTATAGCAACTACATCAGCTGGAATACCATGCTCTTGTTCATAATCTATACCATATAAAGGAATTTCATGTGCACTTAGATCAATGACCTCTACTTCAGTTCCTTTAAGCTGATTTGCAGTATATGAAGCCAATGCTTTGTTTATTGAATTTTTACTATTACTTCCTCCTATTACTATAATCTTCTTCATTTATAATTTATTTTTAATGTATACCATTTAAACAGTTCATATTTAAAGATGTTTGTTGCCGTTACATCATTTCATACTATTAAAATCTATAATAAGTATTATGCAATTAAAAAGACACAGTCATAACATTATGGCTGTGTCTTATTTTTTCGGCATTTAGAGAATCTACTTTTTGCTCTTTTTCTTAGCTTTTTTATTTCCGCTCTTTGCCTTTTTTGCTTTTGTTTTCGACTGTTTATTTTCCGTCTTTTCGTTCTTACTACTCGCTTTCTTTTCCTTCTTTTTCTTTTTGTTTTCTTTTTCTTTTATACGCTTAGCTTTTTCTACTGCCTTTTCCTTTTTACGTTTTGCTTTTTCCGACTCTTTTTCTTTTGCTTTCTTCTTTTTCTCTTCTACTTTTTCTTTTTTACGTGCTTCTTTTTCTTCGAGCTTCAGACGTTTTTTTTCTTCGTTTGCTGCTTTCTTCTTTGCCTTTGCTTCTTCTTTAGCTAACTGCTTCGCTTTCTTAGCTGCATCTTTATCTACTTTTGCTTGTCCTATTTCTGCACTAATTTGTAATTTATCAAATGCCATAGATTTATTTGAATCCTTTTTATTCATATCCTTTTTTATTTTTTTAGGGAAGTAATACTAATTTATTGAAAACGTATTAATTATAAATACTCCAACACCTTTAAGACTTTTAAAATTTGAAAAAACTCTTAATATTTTCTTATCAACCTAAGAAAATTATAAAATCATGTGGAAATCTACATGACGACTGCCTTTACTAATTCTATTTATAATGAAATCATTTGACTTTTTTTGGGCTTTAAGCCCAAAATCACTCATCTTCTAGGTATGCCTTCAAACACACTTTAAGTAAGTAATCCCAACCTGCAACTGCCGATTCTCTTTTAAATTCTGGAATATCAGACGGGAAATCGGCTAATGCTGTATCGCGAAAAAACAATACAACGTTACTACCCTCTTCCCTCAATTCAAAACTAATTTCGGAATCGCCAGGATATTCTTCGTAATACCATCGGTAGCTTAATTTATATGGAGAAAATGATTCTCGAACCTCCCATTTGTGTGTAAATGTGCGACCATTATGTTTTACCACAAAAGACGTTTCAAATCCTTTCTTTGCTTCAAAACTTTCGATTTGAGGAAAGTACCAAACTTTCATTTTATCTACTATCGTCAGTGCTTCCCACACTTCATCCAATGTCGCATTATAAGCTTGTTCAACTATAATGTCGGGATCTGTTTTCTTCATACTTTTTTTGTTGCAGCCAATATATGTAGATAAATTATAAGTTTTTAATAAAGTCAACAACTTTGTACACTTTCTGAGTTGGTTTATCTCCCATTCTTAGATTTTGAGTAATACAATATTTATAGACTTTTGTAATGTCTTGATAAGCGTATGATTTCAAGTGCAATTCATCGAACCAGTCGTTTTCTTTAGCATACCCTCTACAATCAATATGAAATAAATTAGGCAGTCCTTGAAAGTTAGCAAGTTGAACGAGCATTTCATTAAATTCATAAATCATTGCATAAACAATGGCTTCTTGATCATCCTGTTTCGTAATTCCTTTCATGTTAAGTGGCTCATATAACCAATGACCTGAATCCGTGAATTCATTCAATATGCGTTGGATAGAAAGCCAATTTCCTCGCTTCTCATTACTTGGTAAAGCAAAATCATATCCATGAATAAGAATAAGCATTTTCTTATATTTCTCCACTTTTGAAAGACTAAATAGAAAAACAAAATACTGCACAAATAAGAGATTTAGAAAAGTATAAAACTCGTCTGAAATAAAGCTCAATCCTCTTTTGTATTTTTCTAATTCAATATCTTCATTGTTTTTTCGCTTATCAAACAAGCGTCTTAAGAATAAGTCTTCGGAAACACTTCTTTGTTTTTGAAGCTTAGGATTTATGACCATGGTAGCTAGTCTATTACCACCTACTAAATCATTCCCTCCCCCACTTAACATAAATACATCAGGTGAAACCTTGGGAAGTTCTTCAATGTATTCTCCTGAATGAAAAATATTCGACAACCAATCTCCACCTGCTGCTAAGCTATAGACTGCATACTTTTCGTCTTCTATCATCCAATCCAATATATCTTTCACTGGATCAATCTTCAAATACACTCTAGGGAATTCAAACCAAGAATCACCTTCCGCTAAAATAACTACATTATCAAGCAAATCTCTATGTCCTTCACGAATCTTTTTCTTATAAACCGAATTACGTCTTTGCCTATCTTTTTCATTGAACTTACCCAGTTTCCCCTGATCAGACTCCGATTCGTTTTTAATCTCGTTTATATCAAACAAACGCATTAAAACGTCATTCATAAAATGCGGATTGCTCTTAATAATTGTAAATAAAATACGAAGAATTTCGGCTTCTGAAAAATTCCCTTTGTATTCAAATGTATCAAATTGAGTACGCGTAATTGATCGAAAGAAATCAAGCATCATTCCATCATCATGACAATATTCAAAATCATCGTACGCTTCATTCAAGTCGAGGTCAAAGTATGACCACGCTAAATCCTCTAGTCGATTAAGCAGGAGCTCTTGAACTTTATTTTGAATTTCTAAGTCTTCAATTTTCATTAGGAAATTATATTCGTAAAATGTTTGCTAACTGAACTATTTAATGCCGATTTAAGATTATGGATCAAGGAAACTAAACTTAACTTCTGTTAATAAGAGTGAAAATACAATAATTCCCGAAAAGTATAAGAATTAAAGGAAAATCAATAATAGACTCAAAGCTTGTACACTTATTGAATTCGTACATAATTGCGTGAGGAACTTGTAGCGCTTGTCGTCACGCCATAGCGTGATGATGAGGCGAATGCCGAACGCGGAAAACTCCGACCCGCTAATAAAGATTGAACCCTATAATTACTTAATTTTCAAACGCAATTACAAACTACAATCTGCGTAATTTCAGCGGGGCACGCCCTAAAAAAAGAACCGTCAACAACCACTGGCTGCTGACGGTATCGTCTAAATAAATTCACTCTACTTTCTTCTGCTAATAATTCGAGTTTATACAGATTGAACCCTATAAAGTACAATCTGTATTATTACTAGCTATATCGTATTCTTAATCAATAAGAATCATTCGTCCACTTACGCTATCCGCGTTCGTTGTCACACTGTAGAAATAAACTCCACTTCCCTTCAACATTGAAGGCGTAACCTCGAATACATTATGACCCGCACTGAACACATTTTCAGTATTTACAATTAGCTTACCTTCCATATCAAAGATTTGGATCTTTGCAGAAGTACTAACTGGTAATTCGAAACTAATGTTGGTACGCTCGCTAAATGGATTTGGAGATACGCTTGTAGTTAATACACTCAATGCATCTTCTTCTATTCCATTTTCTCTCACATTCCAAGTAAGTCCGCTTGCCTCGTTCATATCACTGTAGCTTAATGTTCTAGTAATTCTGTCGGAAGTACTAAATACATTGTTCAATGTACCATTTCTTTGGGCTTTAGCCACAATCGTAAATAACACACCATCCGCATCTACAGCATCCTGATTACTCCACACAGCTGTAATGTAACCGTTTTGGGCGTAAGCCATATTTACATCACTTTCTCTCATATCAAGTGTTTCTCCTAGAACATCAATCACTTCTATTAAAGAAGGGTTGTATTCAAGAGTCATTTGATATGCAATGATATTATCGAAATTGTCAGCATATACTGGAATTTCTATAATCTCATCTTTTGCAAATCGTTGATTATCTATTGCAAAATCTAATGTTTCATTCGTTCTTGTATCTGCATCAGAAACCAATTTCGAAGGATCAGCTGTTGCATTGATATCACCAATTTTCACTCCGATAAAGTCATTTGTCATTTCATCTCCATCAAAGTCTACAAGTATTGACTCTTCGTAAGGGAATACATCATAATTAGTAGAGAATTCTTGTGTCTCTTTTATAAATCTCCACGACTCTTGACCATTCAAGAATTCTTGTTGATAACCTAGAAGTAACTTTCTGATTTGGATAATATCCAACCCGTTAATTTTCTCGTTATTATCAACATCTGCTGCAATTGTTTTGTACGGAGAATCGAACAAGTCGATAGCAAGAATATGTCTTTGGATCATTACGATATCAATTACTGTGATACCATTCAATGGACCAGTATTCTTTTCTGCAGAAATTGTATAATTCATATTCGGGATAAGGTCAAATGAATAACCTGTTCCTGTATATT
>CAZMKA010000232.1:0-4857 GCA_964566605.1 uncultured Saprospiraceae bacterium
CAGATGATGAGCGTGTTACGTCTACACTATCTGTTCAAAATTCAACTTTTAACATCCCTGACCAACAATCAATTGCTTATTTTGATAATTATGGCCGTGGTTATAAACAAGAAAACCTAGCTTACACCCAGAATAATAACAATTATGTTACTCTTTCTACTTATGATGAAATAGGAAGAGCTTCTACTAACTTTTCACCTTCCTCTGGAAATAGTTCGTCTTTAAACATATATGAAAAAAGCCCTTTAAGTAGAATTCTAGAATATAAACCACATGGAACGAGTGACAGAATATTATATAAATATGGAGACCAAGTTGTTAATTATAGCACGTTTCCTTCATCTTACTTTATTAAATCCTCTATTACAGATGAAAATGGTAATGAAACTAGATCCTATGCTACTATTGATGGTAAAATTAAGATAGTTGTTGACGCGTTAGATTATAGTACTAGATATGAATATAATGATAGAAATCAATTAGTAAAGGTAACAGCTCCTGACGGTTCTATATATTCTTATTCATATGATGGCTTTGGAAGACTTATTGATAAAACGATACCTAATAAAGGGCAATATGTTTATGCATATAATAATTATGAACAAGTTTCTTCTGAGATATTACCTAATGGTGAAGTATTGTATTATAATTATGACGCTGAGTATAATTCTTTTTTAACATCTATAAGAAATTCTGATCAAGTAGATTTACAGAGATATGAGCCTTATCATGATAATCATATTACAGATTTAGTGGGAGATGAATATATTAAGATTCTAGATGAAAATCGAGAATTACACCATAGTTATACCTATGATATATATGGAAGAACATTGACGGAAAATAGAGAGTTTTATAGAGGTAGTTCATTGTATACATACACATATGATAATCTGAGTAATGTACGAACGGTATCGCGGGCTCACACCCAAGATGATGGATCTATTCTAAATTTTTCAACTATATATGAATATGATAAGGGCATAAGGCTTGAAGAAGCAAGAGCGAATATTCATGGCATTGAGGAGGAAGTTCTTGTAAATAGAATGAAATATAATGATAGTGATTGGTTGGTTTATAAAAATCAAGGTGGTTTACATGCAGAGCTATATGACTATACTTCTAGAGGCTGGTTAAGCGCAATAAATTCTATTGATAATTCTTATGATGTTCCTATTCCAAATTGTAATGCTATTTTGAGCGATAAGTGTTTAATTTCTTCTGAATTGCCAACTGTACCTGTTCCAGAATATGAAGAGAATCAACCTATGTCTTCATTATTTTCCATAGAATTTAATCGAAATCATAATTTTGAATTAAATGCAGCTTCACAAAAAAATGGCAATATTTCATGGATGGAATGGAGAGTGCAAGGAGAAGACACTCAACAATATGGATTTACATACGATAATATTTATAGATTAAGAGAAGCAAAGTATAAAGCTGTTGATAAACCTAATTGTGATGATAAGAATGTTGGTGCATATAATGTCAGCATTAACGGTTATGATGAAGTAGGGAATATTGGGTCCATTATAAGAAATGGTTTATTAAATGATGATTTAGAAAATCCAGCATATGGCCAAATAGATAATATTTTAATGACACATGAAGGTGGTTTATTAAATTATACAACAGAAAATGGCAGTTTATCAAAAGGATATAAAAGTTTTAATGAGTCAACGAAGGAAGGCGAATTTACTTATGAAAATGGTAATCTCGTATATGATCCCATAAGGGGAATTACTGATGTTGAATATAATTTCCTTGATTTACCTACAATAGTCACGACTACAAACGGTACACTTTCATTTAAATATGATGCATTAGGAAATCAATTGAGTTCTACTAAAGAAATAGGTGAAAATACATTGTCAATTTTTTATGCGGATGGCATAGAATATGAAAATGATATTTTAAAAAGTTATGCTTTTGGTGAAGGAAGAGTTGTATATAATCAGCCTTTAGATGGAATTTCGTATACAACGTATATTGAATGGGCAATTGCAGACCACCTAGGAAATATAAGAGTTAGGTATGTTGATAAAAATAAGGATGGTGAAATTACAGTCGACACCGAGGATGTCTTTGTTAGCGAAATTACTGGCTCATATCATTATTATCCACATGGGCAATTAATGGAGGGCGAATGGAATCAACAACAAGGACATAAAAATCGTTATCAATTTAATGGTATCGAACATTTTGACGATATTGCTGGTGGATTGTCATTTGCAGCTTTTAGGGTACATGACCCCGGAATAGGAAGATGGTTACAAGTAGATCCGAAAGCGGAATTAGGGTACAATTTTACTCCTTTTAATTGCATGTGGAATAATCCCATAGTTTTTTCTGATCCATATGGGGATACTCCAGCTCATGCAGGAGCAGCAATTATTGGTGCTGGATTCAATCTTTGGAGTAATTGGGGAAATATTGACTCTTTTTCCGAAGGTCTAGCTTATGCTGCAAATGGGGCTTTAGCAGGTGTAGTTTCATTAGGAAATCCAGTTGCGGCGGGAGCTATTTTAGCTGGTGGAAATAAAGTGATTCAAGCAGTAAATGGCGATTTTACGCTGGATGATCTTGATAGTTTTAATGACCTTTCTGGTACTGTTCTAGATATTGGGTTAGATTTTATGGGAGGGTATGGAGTTGGTGACATGACAAGAGGAATTGAATCTTTAATTAAAGGCGAGAAGTTTATTACAAAGTTGATTCAGGAAGGTCGTCAGGTCACACAACTTATAACAAATAAAACCTCAATTGGAACTGCAATTTCTGGAGGAAGTAAAGTTGCTGTGTCTTTAGTTGATGATGTAGTGAAAGTGGGAGGCAACACTGCATCAAATGGAATTGGATTATCTACTACTAAGCTCGTTGGCCAAGGAAAAAATGTCGTTTATCAAGGGATTGATGCAGCTGGTAAAGTTCGTTATGTGGGGATAACTAGTAGAGCACCAGGAGTGCGTTTTGCAGAGCATTTAAATTCACTAGGTACGGGTAAAGAATTGTTAAGGTATCGTGTTATTGATGGAGCAACGAATTTAACAAGGACGCAAGTAAGAGTTTTGGAGCAGGGTCTGATTAATAAATATGGTTTAAGTAAAAATGGAGGCTCTCTACTGAATAAGATTAACTCAATCGCACCAAAACATTGGTGGAAATATACAATACTATAATGGCAAGACTAAAGACTAAAATAGGTGATGTTTTTTCGGTAAAAGTTGATGATAATAACAAAAAGTATTTTCAATTAATTGCTTTTGATTTGCTACAATTGAATAGTGATGTGATTAGGACTTTTGAAAAATTATATCCTCTCGATGTCAATACTGATCTATCAGATGTTGTAAGTGGAGATGTGGATTTTTATGCTCATTGTGTTACTAAACTGGGTGTAAAAATGAAGGTATGGGAAAAAGAAGGAAATGTAGATATAATTGGCGATACTTTAAGTATTTTATTTAGAGACACAAACGATTATGGATCATCAGTTGGTGAAAAGCCAATCAAAGTATCAAATAATTGGTATGTGTGGCGAATTAATGATGAAGATTTTACCCGAGTCGGAAAATTAGAAGGAGATAATAAAGAAGCAGAAATTGGGATTGTCATGAATCCCTATGATATAATAGATAGAATTAAAACAGGAAGATATAAATTTGAATATCCTGATTTTGAATAAAATAAAAGCCTCACTTTGGTGGGGCGTTTTATTTAGTAGCGTACGCTTTAGAGGTTTTAAAATCTCTAATGTAAGCGTCAAGCACATTGAAAAGCTCTAGTCTTTTAGTCTGCGGTAAGGAGGCGATGTCTTCCAGTCGTTCAATCATGGAATCATCTTTAACAATCAATGAAGACTTACCGACTAAGAAATCAAGACTTACTTCTAGCGCATCAGCAATTTTAGTAAATAAGAGTATGAATGCTAATATTTGTGTCCCTCCGCATTCTAAGGGAATTTTAATTGTAGAATATAGTAAAGAATTAGGATTTTCTTACGGTATCAGTAAGATCGATTACAATGTATACATAAATATTAAAAATGGATGGATATGTGTAGGAGACCCACTAAAAACAGGTGAAGCCGTTGAGTTTATAAAAAATTGTATTGCAGTGATAAGTGATACAGGAAAATTTACTTTTCTTTGGTTGAAATTCAGAAACTTTTCCTTTATTACTATGAGAACTAACAATAGATCAATGCAAGTATTACATAATTGCTCGCATCTTAGTCTGTTTTAAGAATGCATCTAGAAGATCAAAAACGTGTTGTTTGTCGTTGTCTTTTAGTTTTTAAATATCAAGAATACGATTCAGAACGGTAGTTTCGACTAAAGTATCTGTTGCGCCAACTAGGTAATCTAGAGAAACTTGGATTGCTTCTGCCAAGTTGGTTGCCATCTCGATAGAGGGCTTCAATGGAACGGAGATTCTTTCCACATTCTCTAGATACTTTTCTGCCTGATCAATTAAATCATTTTTTTCTTTATCACTTTTTTAAATAAACCTCAACCTCGGTCCTTCTCCTATCTAGGAGAAGGAAGCCAGATTAATAGGAAAGTAAATCTTCTTCCTCTAAATAAAGTTACTCCCTTCTTACTTCAGTTTCACTCAGCACATTGCCTAGATAGGCGATGTATTGAGCAAATGCCGAAATAGGAAGGGCTGGGAGCCTGTAGTGAGCCTGCCGAACTAAGGTAGAAAAATAATATTTTCTCAATCCAGAATAAATAATGAATAACCAACACAACCCATCACAGACTCTCCACATTCTCTAGATACTTTTCTGCTTGATTAATTAAATCATTTTTTTCTTGATCACTCTTTTTTCGCCACACATTATACATCATT
>CAZMKA010000233.1:0-797 GCA_964566605.1 uncultured Saprospiraceae bacterium
CATTTTGGGCTCCAGCCCTTTCATGTAAGTCATCAACATTTTGTGTGATAATTTGCAAATCATATTTTTCTTCAAGCTCAGTTAACTTAAAGTGTGCTAAATTCGGTTTAACTTCTTTTAGTTGTTTTCTTCTTAAATTGTAAAATTCAAGAACAAGCTCCATGTTATTGTGCCATCCCTTAGGACTTGCAACTTCCATAATATCATGTCCTTCCCACAATCCATCGGCTCCTCGAAATGTAGAAATTCCACTTTCGGCACTCATTCCAGCGCCAGTTAAAACAACAATTTTTTGCATAATTCAATTCTTAAAATAAATAAAAACAAATGTAACCATGAAATGATTTTTATCATGAATTACGATAAAATTTTCCTTTTAAATATAATTAGTATTACAATACTTAAACTAATATAAAATCAAATATATAATACACTGTTTATGAGATTCTTGCATAGTGAAAGTGTGCGATAATTTCATATATTAAAGTAATATGGTATACGTATTGTTAAACTTTTATCTCAAAAATTGAAATTTTGTAAAATATATTACATTTCAAATACGCAAATTTATATGCAAGCATATGTAAAATATAAGTATTTGTTACAAGAGGTGACAATATTGTTACATATGAAAAAAATACTAATATTAAAAATTATTATACAAGTAAAATCTATGGAATTACAGTGTAAATCGTATATTTGTAAGGTAAACTGAGAATGAATTATTTTCTAATTAACTTATTAGTTTTTAACATATTATGAATATGCATAATGTGTTTCGTGGAACTATATGATTT
>CAZMKA010000233.1:807-4818 GCA_964566605.1 uncultured Saprospiraceae bacterium
GTATTAAACCAGCCTGCTTTGAAGAGAAATATTTACACAGCAATGGTTGTTTTGTTAGCGTTTGTGTTAAACCAAAACAATCTAAAAGGTCAAGATATTCATTATTCGCAGTTCTACAATAGTCCACTGAACATTAATCCAGCATTGACAGGTATTTTCAATGGTGATCAGAGGGTTGTTGGGAGCATGCGAGACCAATGGAGACAAATTCCTGTACCTTACACTACTTTTAGTGCAAACTATGACCAAAAGTATTATACGAAGAATAGAGATAAAGGCTTTTTTGGCTTTGGTGCTATTTTTAATTATGATAGATCTGGAGATCCAAATTATAATATCCTAAATCTAAACCTTACTGGTTCGTATTCCTATTTGATTAATTCAAATAATATTTTAACTGGTGGGTTATTGTTAGGCTTTGGTAATGAAGGTTTCGACGGAAGTAAATTGACATGGGATAGACAATGGACAGGTACCGAGGTCGATTTATCATTGGACCCAGGTGAGGCTTTCAACAGACAACGTATAAGTTATTTAGAATCAGGCGTAGGGTTAAACTACAGATATCAGAAGTCTTCAAGAACATATTTAAATTTGGGAGTTGCGGCTTGGCATCTTATTCCACCTAATCTTACTTTCCTTGCTTCCACAGCAGGTAATGTAGATTTACCAGTTCGTTTAGCCTTTAACTTTGAAACATTGTTCAAAACTACAGAGAAAATTGATATACAAGTTCACGCAATTCATGCAAGACAACAACAATACACTGAAACACTTGCAGGTGGACTTTTAAGATTTCATGTAAATCAAAATCCAGGGAAGAAATATGCCGTTGATTTAGGAGCATCTTACAGATTCTTAGATCAGTTAGTAGGTGATATCATTCCCACTGTAGCTCTTCATTATAATCAATGGTATGTTGGAGCATCTTATGATTTTAATCTTTCATCAACATTCCATACAACTCACAATATTAATAGATTAGGAGGACCAGAAGTACATGTTAGGTACATTATTACTCAAGTTAAGCCTCTGGGCGAGAAAAAGGCTTGTCCAATTTATTAAAACGAGAACTGACGAATTATGAGAAAAATATACGGAATTTTTATATTTCTATTGTTTTCGGTTGGGGCTTTCGCCCAAACGCAAAGTGCATATATAAAAGCTGCTGAAGAAGCATATAATCAGAAGAGCTTTTATTCTGCTATGGTATATTACCAAGAAGCTGTTGCATTTGACACATCGGATGTTGACTTGCGTTATCAATTAGCCGAATCAGCAAGAAACTTCATGTCTTATGATCTAGCTCAACAATCTTATGAGTTTGTTAAAAATAGAGATGATGAAAATGCATACCCATTAGCTACTTTTTATTTAGCTGAAATGCTTCAGAAACAAGGTCAATATGAAAAAGCAAAAGAATCTTACGATTTATACCTTTCTGAAAATAGTGGAGATGATGAATTTTACACATATAAGGCTGATAAAGAGCGTGAAGCTTCTGAATGGGCACTTAATGAAATTGAAAATCCAGATGAAACGATTACAGTAACTTCGTTAGGAAATAGTGTTAATACTGTATATAGTGATTTCGGGCCTGCGATTAAGGATTCTGAATTGTTCTATTCTTCTATGAAGTTTAATGATCCTAATAACAAAGCACAAAGAATTTCTAAAATATTAAAAACTGAAATTCCAGAGGATTTAGAGTCAAGTTTTTCAGGTGGAGAGGAAATTGGAGATGCAATTAATGTAAGTGGAAGCAATACTGCTAATGCGGCGTTCAATAAGGATAAGTCTAAAATGTTTTACACAGTGTGTGATCGTTTAAATGATGCTGAAATTCGTTGTGATTTATATTGCAAAATGATCAACGAAGATGGTAGTTACGGAGATGGTAAAAAATTACCTGATTTTATAAATAGTGCAGATTTTACCTCTACACATCCTTCAGTAGGATATAATAAAGACTTAGACAAAGAAATTCTATATTTTGTTTCTGACAGAGATGGTGGAAAAGGTAAATTGGATATATGGTATTCAATTATAGATAACAAAGATAATTTTACAGCTCCACAAAATCTAGAATCCCTTAATACAAAAGAAGACGAGGTAACACCATTTTTCCATATAAAATCTTCAACGCTATATTTCTCAAGCAATGGATATAGGTCTTTTGGTGGATTTGATGTTTATAATTCAGTTTTTAGTAATGGAGGTTACAGTGAAGTTAGTCATCTAAACAATCCTTTGAATGGATCATATCACGATCTTTATTTTATATTACAAGATGATGAAGAGTATGGATATTTTGCTTCAAATAGAGAAGGAGCTCAATACATTGATGAACTTCAAGAAGCTTGTTGTTTCGATTTATACAAAGTGAAATTTGAAAATTTAGAATTAGATTTAAATGCGCTTACTTATGATAAATTCTCAAAAGCAGATTTGACTGGAGCAACAGTACGATTAATTAATGAAAAAACTGGAGAGCTTGTTGGAGAAATAACTAATCCTGATGACATTGATCATAAGTTTAAATTAGATAGATGTACTGACTATATAATAATAGGTGAAAAACCTGGTTATATTTCGGACACAATCAGATATAGCACATGTGGGTTAAAAACTTCTCAGGAGATTATCAAAAAATTATATTTAGAACCAGATTTACTCGAATTAGATGTTTTCACATTTGATGATCAAACAAAAGAAGCCCTTAATGGTGCAACTGTAACTTTAACGGATTTAAGTGATCCATCTTCGGAACCAATAGTTTTCACAAACTTTGGAGGTAATGATTACAATTATAAGATTACTAGAGGAAATAAATATAGAGTTGATGTAAGTAAGCCAGGGTATTATCCTGCTAGCGTTGATGTCATAACTGAAAACATTTCAGGAACTAAAATTACAAAGAACATATATTTAAAAGCAGATTCAGTTGCTAAACTAGGACTATATCTTCCAGTAAATTTATATTTCCATAATGATAGACCAAACCCTAGAACTACAAAAACTAGTACGACAACCTCATATAGTGAAACTTATACAAGTTATATAGCAAGAAGAAGTGAATATATAAGAAGAGCCCCAGATGCTAATAGTATTTCTAATTTCTTCGATACAGATGTTGTGGGTGGATATAATAGATTTATGAATTTCTTAAAAGAAGTACAACCTGTTCTTGCAAGAGGAGAATCTATTGAAATAGTTCTTAAAGGTCATGCAAGTCCTTTATCTCAAACAAATTATAACTTGTATTTGGGTCAAAGAAGAATTTCTTCTGTACTTAATGATATAAGATCATATGGTGGAGGAGTATTAATTCCTTACTTAGATTCTGGACAATTGAAGATAACTGATATTTCTTATGGAGAAAATTTATCTCCTGTAGGTATTTCGGACAGCTATTCAGATAAGAAAAGGTCTATATATAGTACTGAGGCATCAAGGGAGAGACGTGTTGAGATTATTGATGTAAACAGACAACAGAATTAATCATGAGCAGATCAATAAATAAAATTAAAAATACCTTTTTAATGCAATGTTTTAAGCTTTGTTTAGTCTTAGCCTTCATAGTAGGCTTATCTACCACTGCAAAATCTACGCATATTGTAGGAGGTGATTTAACCTATGAATGTTTAGGTAATGGTGATTATGAAGTAACTCTAACAGTCCGTAGAGATTGTGAAAATGGAGTTGAACCATTTGACACTATTGCCTATGTAGGTATATATGATGGTTTCGGAAATCTTTTACCATTTTTTGGTACAGGAGGAACAATACAGATGACTGATCCTGTAATATCAGTTATTGATACAGAATTAGATGGAGGATGTGCTTTTATTGGTGATCCAGTATGTGTTACAGAAGCTGTTTATAAAGGTGTTGTAAATTTACCAGTGAGAAATACAGGATACTACTTTGTATATCAAAGATGTTGTAGAAATGTAACCCTTGATAATATTATCAATCCATTAGAAGTAGGATCAACTTACAGTATAAGAC
>CAZMKA010000234.1:0-4812 GCA_964566605.1 uncultured Saprospiraceae bacterium
ATCCACATCTACACCGTCCGTATTGTTATTTTCCACGTATGTCACGATTTTATGAATATAATCGGATCGATTTTCCTCTTTCATTAAATGCTGCCATGCGGCGTCCCATTCAGGCGTAAGATATCCTCCAGCCAATGAGATGAATACTTTTACATCAGCTTCTTTTGCCTTGTTAATTGTATAAGCTATAGGAGCGTTTTGAAAAGATAAATCGCCGTCCATAGTAGGATTAGCAAACGCAAGATTCAAGTGCGTAATTGCATCAAAGTTGATATCGTCTGTATGTAGGAATCTATAATGTGGCAGGAAACCAACGACTTTAGGGTTTTGGGCTTTAAGCCCAAAGAAAAAGGAAACAAGAAAAATGGTAAAGACGAGTTGTTTCATTACGGATAAAATCTACTGCAAGATAGGTAAACTTCTTAAATGGAGGGAAGTGTTTTAGTGAGAATAGTGTCGAAAGTAATAAGTGTTCTTCTTTTATCAGGGAGTTAGCCCTTATTAACGGTTAATAACTGATATTAACGGCTATACTCCATAAAAACAGGCACTTTCAGGTATATGCACTTTGGAGGATTTTTTTAGAAAAGGAATAAAAGCTAATTTTAAGGTGTGGGTATAAATGAGTTGTACAGCATTAAAATGAATAAAAGGATTTACATAATGATATTGAGTCTAATTATCTTGGGATCTTGCAAATCACAAACGATAGAATTAGACATCCTTATTGGTGAAGAAGGACATGATGAACCTCAAAGCATCATTACCGCCAAGAATGGATATATAATTTGTGGTCATACCACCTCAAAAATTGGATTGTTTAAAAGTGATAAGCCTTGGCAAAACGGATATATAATCAAGATAAATTTAAAAGGAAATATTGTCTGGCAAATTAATAGAGGAACAAACCATGGAGACTTCTTATACGACATAGCTAAAACTAAAGACCAGAACTATGTTGCCTTTGGATCATCGGATGACAAACCTTGGCTGATAAAATTTAATGAAGAAGGACAAATAATTCAAGAGATAAAAACACCTGGCAATATTATAGGTCATGCAATAAATGAAGATGAATTCGGAAATTTGTATGCAATAGGTAATAGCTATGAGCACATGTCTACTAGAGGAAATGATTTAGCTGTTCTTAAGTATGATACAGATTTAAATTTGATATGGAAAAAACATTATGGTGGATCAAAAAACGATACGGGTTTTGATATTGAAATAATCAACAATCAGATAATATTGCTTGGAAATACTGAATCCACAGATGGTGATATTACCAAATCAAACGGAAAATGGGATTTATGGATTTTATCAATTAATTCTAATGGTCAAATTGTTTGGACAAAAAACATTGGTCAAAAACAAAATGACAGTGGTTCAGCTTTATTCTATGACTCAGGATCAAAATCTATTTTTGTCACAGGCTATACAACAACAATTAAACAAAGAGAAAACATTTTAGTGAGTAAAATATCGACATCCGGTCAAATAGAATGGACAAAAGATTTTGGATATGAAGGTCCAGATTATGGAGTTTCTATTCAAAAAGTAAATTCAGATCTTTTAGTGTACACGATTACAAATAAAATACAACCAAAAGGAAGCATAAATCTTTTAGTAATTGACCATACAGGAAAGAAATTAAATGATAATTATTTTGGAGGTAATGGATCTGATGGTTCATTTAATTGTCCTGATTGTCTGGTTAAATTTAATGAAGAGATAGTTTTTGTTGCATCCGTTTACAGTGATGAAAACGAATTTGCGAAAAACAAAGGTCAACAAGACATATGGATTAAAAAAGTAAAGACAAAAACGCTGTATAACATGTGGTGACGACATCATAGGCTGGCTCCTAAGCTGCATACCACGAATCCGTAACCAAAGAAAAACGATGAGATAAATGAGATACTTTTCAATATTATTAATGACACTCATGTTTCTTTCTTGTAATGGTCAAAACAAGGCCAAATTGAAAGTTGACAAAAAAACTAAAGTCACTAAACCTTACGAATATAGTTCAGGCGATGTTGTTACCAAAGGTTATTTAGATAATTCTGGAAATATGTGGTTTACTACCACACAAGAAGGTGTTTTTAAATATGATGGAAATTCCTTTATCAATTATACAGTTGAAGATGGTTTATGCGGCAATCAGGTTTGGACAATTTTAGAAGATAAAGATGGATTAATGTGGTTTGGTACAGGAAGTGGCTTGTGCAAGTTCAATGGAATAACATTTGAAACTATATCTATTCCAAAAGATAATGCAAAAAGTGAATGGCTAAAGCAGACTTATCCAATAGTAAATCCAAGTGCGGTAGTCAGTTTAATTCAAGACAAAAGTGGAATATTTTGGATTGGTTCGAATGGTGCAGGAGTTTATAATTATGATGGAATTAAATTCACCTCTCACTTAAAAGAAAGAGGTAAACTAATGCCAGACAGTTTACATCATAATGTTGTTTTAAGTATAGTTGAGGATAACGAAGGAGATATTTGGTTTTCATCATTTTCTCACGGAGGAATCAGTCAATACAGCAATGGTAATTTCGTTCATCATACCCTGAAAGATGGTTTTGGAGACGGAATGACTTGTTCAATATATTTAGATACGAAAGGAAATTTATGGGTTGGAACAAGAAATGGTGGAACATATAAATACGATGGAAAAAAATTCCTAAACGTACCAGATTCGAATAAAGATAACCAAATCTCTATGGCGACTTTTCTTGAAGATAGTAAAGGAATGTTTTGGGTAGCAAGTTATGCGAGAAAAGGAGTTTATAAATATAACGGAACATCCTTTGTGCCATTTGGAGTAAAAGACAGCGAAAAACTAAATGATATTAAATGTATTTCAGAAGATAAAAATGGGAACATTTGGTTTGGTGGTAGATATGGAGTATTATGGAAATATGATGGGAAAACATTAAAAGATTTCACTCAAGAAAAAAGAAATAAATAAAGAAAGCAACAGCTAACAAGTATATGAGATTAGACTTGCTGTCGTAGTGTCCCCTCCATATGCTAAACTTTAAAAATCAGTAACTATTCAAAAAGAGTCAAGGAGAAAAGCTGAATCATTTGATGAAAATTGGATAAAAAAATGAATGATAATTATAGAGAGAATATAGCTATAATCAATTGTTCCCATCTTTTCTACACGTTTAAATAGGTAACTATGGAATTAGAAAAAGGAAAAAATTTATTTAGTCTATTATAACGGTTATAAACGGCTATTTTTTCATATTTACTAGGATTTAATAATAAATCGTTCCTAAAATAACAAACGGAAAGTGGAACAAAAGATAAGGAAAGGTTGAAGGGATAAGCAGTTGTAGGTGATTCAAGAAAACGAATTACATAATGAATAAATTATATATAATAGGAAACGGTTTCGATAAATCTCATAAATTAAAAACTGGTTATGATGATTTTCACAAGTTTGTTATAAGTAATTATACTGATTTAGAAAATCTCTTTGAAGATTACTTTCAATTAAAAAAAAATGAAAATCATTTGTGGTCTGATTTTGAGAATGATTTAGGAACATTTAATTGGAAATCTTTCTATAACGAAAAAAATAATATAGATGTACTTGATGATAATTTCAGGCTAAGTTACACATATGGTTTAGAGGACGAATTAAGACAAGAAACCGATGAATTAGTTGATGAAATTAAAGAAGCATTTGAAAATTGGCTGAATCAAATAGACCTAAAGCAAAGTTATAAGAAGATTGATTTTGAATCAAATGCAATTTTCTTAAACTTTAATTACACATTGACTTTAGAGGAAGTTTATAAAATTCCGAATGAAAGGATATTTCATATTCACGGCGATGTGGATAATACTCCATATTCTTTAATTTTTGGACATAATAAAGAACAAGAAGAAGAGCCTGAAATTAATGAGAATGGAGATAGTAACAGAACATTGTTTACAGATTCTCAAAATGCAGCAAAATATCCTTTTTATGCGTTTCAAAAACCAGTAAATGAAATTATTTCTAAAAATAAGACCTTCTTTGAAACTTTAAGAGGTATTGAAGAGGTCGTAATTTGGGGTCATTCTTTAAATCAAATTGACATTCCTTATTTTAAAGAAATTATGAAACAAACAAAAGAAAATATAACTTGGAATGTTGGGTTTTACAAAGTGGAAGAAGAAGAAACACATCTGAAAACACTTCAAAAAATAGGAATTAATAGAGATAAAATTAAACCGTTTAGGACGAGTTAACATTATAAAAGCACATACCTACAACAACATGGATGACGTCATATTCCCTCTGGTCGTTCGAACGAATCCACAGAACCTTTATATGCCATTCAAGAGAGAACACAATTACTTTCTCAATATTTAAATTGATAAAAGATCATATAGTCCATTCTTTTGGACTAATAATCCATATTTAATAGTAAAATCAAGTCTACTTTTGTTCTATATTTTAACGATTAGAATATCAAAACATAAATTCTTAACAAATGAAGTTTTCATTATTATCATTAATCTTTACATCAGTAATTATGACACAAACAACAGCACAGGATATAAATCTATCCTCAATTGAAAGTACCATTAATCTCTATTTTGATGGAATGGTCAATCACAACTCTGCATCCATTAAAAAAGCTTTTTCACCTACCGCTAGTATGAAGTGGGTCGAAAAAGGTGAATACCAAGAAGTAAATGCTGCAGATGCACTAACAGAATATTTAGATTCAAATAAGCCATCAAAATCTTGTAGTTCCCCCAAAAAACTAGACAGGCACTTAAGTTTGATAAAACTTTATAATT
>CAZMKA010000235.1:0-4779 GCA_964566605.1 uncultured Saprospiraceae bacterium
AGTAATTGGTTTTATAAACTTGAAAATATGTGAAATTCTAAAGCAGAAATGGTATGAAAGGAGTGTCCGGCAGGACGGAGCTTAGCGAACCCACGAATAGCCTGACCCGACAGGGATACGCCCATTAATAACACATATCCCAAAATCTCCTTTCAACATCCATCAAAAAAACCTACCCATTCTCTTCACGCACATTTATTCCCTTAAACAATATCGTAAGTCCCATTGCCAACAACCATATCACTTTCACATGGAATACTGGCTTGTATATTTCATAACTATCCGCTATTCCCATGATAATCCCCATAGCTGCTAAGCCTAGCAATACCGTAAACCATCCCAGCCACTTACTCACAATATTCCACTTTAAAAATCCAACACCCAACAATACCAATCCTACGCCTGAAAAGACTCTTCCGAATCGCACAAAGCACGTTACATAATGATTCGTATACGATATTTCATGGATAAATTGCTGTATTTCTTCTGCTGTCATTCCCGCTGTCTGCCCTACTCCCCATGCTCCGAAATTATAGTAAAATGCGTTGGCTATTGCCAATATGAAAGTCCCCACAATCAAGACTCCTGCTCCTGGAACGACAAACACTCGATTCGGCTTTCTTGCCGCTATAGCTATAAAGGCAAAAGACGCAGCTCCCATTATCACCCATCCAAATATATGTACTCTATACACCCAAATCCAATACCATACATTACTGCTTATTTCTTCAA
The DNA here is from genome assembly GCA_964566605.1 of uncultured Saprospiraceae bacterium. GTDB lineage: Bacteria > Bacteroidota > Bacteroidia > Chitinophagales > Saprospiraceae > JAHDFB01. Next base: position 733 of record CAZMKA010000235.1, read on the forward strand.
AATCATTCGGCACAATATATTCTCCTATGTGATGTGTTGATAGCGCCCAACCCAACCATAACAATATTGCTGCTACTAAAAAGCCTATTCCTGTTACTCTAACTTCTATATCCTTAATCATTATCTGCTATTTTGCTTAGTTAATATTTACGCAAGATCTATCTTTATATAAGGTTGAATGTAACACAGGTTACATAACATGTTAATAGAAACTTTTAACTTCGCAATTGGTATTATGCTTTAATTTAGGCAACTTTTTAAGGCAGATGTTATTATCAATATATCAGCGACTACTTCTTTAAACAATTGTATATGGAAGCATCGTTATTACTTTAATCTTGGTGAGATGCAAAAATATTTAGAAGCTTTTATAAACTCATTTCTAGGTACACTGGACTGGACGTGGAAGTCAATTATATTTGATGTGCCTTGGTATAACAATTATTTTTGGGGACTTATCGCGATTTCTCTTGTGGTGTGGTTACTCGAAATTGCTTTCCCTTGGCGTAAAAATCAAGCGATTATAAGAAAGGATTTTTGGTTGGATGCATTTTATATGTTCTTCAATTTCTTTGTATTTTCTATTGTAATTAGCGGGTTTTACAAGATCCTTGGGTTATTGTTCCTTGAATTTAATATCACTGAAAAAAGTCTTGCACTTTTCGATATTTCTCAGTGGGCTCCTGTCTTACAACTGCTCATCTTTTTCATCATTCTTGATTTTGTACAATGGTTTACTCATGTGCTTCTACATAAATATCATTTCCTTTGGAAATTCCATAAGGTGCATCATAGTGTGAAGGAAATGGGTTTTGCTGCACACTTGAGATATCACTGGATGGAAAATGTTCTTTATAAGCCTTTAAAGACTTTCGGTGTAATGATTATCGGTGGTTTCGAACCTGAGCAAGCTTTTATTGTGCATTTCATAACCATTGCTATAGGTCACTTGAACCATGCAAATATCAAAATAACGTGGGGACCATTGAAGTATATTTTCAATAATCCTGTAATGCATTTATACCATCATGCCTTTGTTTTACCAAAAGGAAAATCAGGTGTGAATTACGGTATTAGTTTGAGTCTGTGGGATTATATTTTCAAGACGAATTATATACCGGAAGATAGCGGAACGATTGAAATAGGATTCAAAGGTGATGATAAATTCCCAAAGGATTTTATTGGTCAAAATTTGTATGGTTTTTCAAAAGGACAGCGATAAGAACAATTTTTATCCATTTCAACTAAGCTTATGAATGTGAATGATTTTATGCCTTTTGACAGTAAGTGTTTTAAAAAGTTAGAAAGCAAATTTCAAAGCTTGTTTGAACCCAAATTAATAGACGAAATCTGTCAAAGCGGTAAAATTCGCATTCATAAAGCTGATCGAATCATCGTGGATATAGGCTCCTCCTTAAACTTCATCCCGATTGTTATGTCAGGTTCGGTAAAGGTTATGACTGAGGATAACAAAGGAAATGAACTCCTACTCTATTACCTTCAAAAAGGTGACACATGTGCTGTGACAATGAATTGTTGTACTTCCAAATCGAAATCCACTGTTCGTGCAATAACTGAAGAAGACAGCGAAATTCTTGTTATTCCCATTGAGAAAATGGATCATTGGATGGAAAAATATAAAAGCTGGAGAGCCTTTATTTTGGGAAGTTACAATGAACGATTAAACGAAATGGTGGAATCTTTCGACAATGTAGTTTTTCATAGTTTGGAAGATCGATTAATAAAATATTTACGTGATAAATCCGAAATTAAGGGTGAAAAAGTTCTACGTATTTCTCATCAAGAAATTGCAGATGATCTTTATACAACGCGTGTTTCTATTTCACGATTAATGCGTAAGCTGGAGTCCAATAATATTATAAGCCAACAGCGAAACAAAGTGATTTTGACTAGCTAATTTCAAAATCAACTCGAGATAAAACCACATTAATTTATATCACCATAATACTCATTTCTCAGTGAAATAAGCTGAAATTCAAGTCTTTAAAAGATAAACTAACTATATGTTTGACCATTCAGAGAATCCAACATTAAAGAATCGGAGAGATTTTGTAAAGAAATCTCTTATGGCAAGTATTGCGTCATTCGTAGGAATGCCTGTGGTATTTGCGGAGAATTTCCCTGCGGGATTGATACCAGCTGGGATTCTTGATGGAACTTTGCCAACGAAACTTCTAGGTAAAAGTGACGAATTAATTGTTCTTAATGATCGTCCTATCAATGCTGAAACTCCTGCTCATCTGCTCAACGATGCACTTACGCCGAATGATTTATTCTTTGTAAGAAATAACGGCATTCCTCCTGAAAATCCCAATGCTGCTAATTGGAAAATCACTTTTGAAGGTGAATCTGTAAAGCAGAAAAAAACGTATACACTAGCGGAATTGAAGCGTACATTCAAGGAGTATAGTTACAACTTAACATTGGAATGTGGAGGAAATGGGCGAAGTGAATTTTACCCACCTGCCAAAGGGAATCAATGGTCAACTGGTGCTGTTGGTTGTGCAAAATGGACTGGTGTTCGATTGGCGGATGTCTTGAAAGATGTAGGTATAAAATCGAATGCGGTTTACATTGGTTATTATGGAGCTGACACCCACATTTCCGGCGACCCTACCAAAGTACCCATTTCCCGAGGAATTCCTATCGACAAAGCGATGGAAGATGAATGTTTGATCGCATGGAGTATGAACGACAAGGATATTCCTTTGCTAAACGGCTATCCACTGCGTTTGGTCATAGGCGGTTATCCAGCTTCGGTTTCGGGTAAATGGTTGAATAAGGTTGTTGTGAGAGATAGGGTTCATGATGGACAGAAAATGGCAGCGCCTGCTTATCGTCTTCCTTGCGAGCCCGTAGCTCCTGGAACTAAAGTGAAGGATGAAAATATGTGCATTATTGAGGATATGCCCATAAAATCATTGATAACCTATCCTAAGACAGGTGCGATGATAAAAGAGGGAAATAAGCTACGAGTTGAAGGCAAGTCATGGACTTCAGCGAAAAAAATAGAGAAGGTAGAGTTATCAATAGATTTTGGGCAAACGTGGATTTCATGCGAGCTTGAAGCCTCAGCGAATAGATTTGCTTGGCAAGCATACAAGGGCGAAATTCGTTTTCCTGGCAAAGGATATTACGAAGTTTGGGCAAGAGCGATGGACAGTGATGGGAATAATCAGCCTATGGTTTTACCGGGTTGGAACCCAAAAGGATATTTGAATAACGCTTGTCATCGAATTGCGATTAAAGTACAATGATGCGAGGAACAGAGAAAGAAGAATCAAGGGATCTTGCTACGGATAAATTGTGGAGCGTTTTCATCAATCTGCTTTATTTACTCCTTGTCATTTCTATACTTCTATTGGGGTATTTTACGCTCAACAAGGAGATCCATAATTACTTGAATCGAAAAATCTACACTCCCCAAGAATTAGCTGACATCCAAGAGGAAGCCAAGGCTAGAAGACGTTCTCGAATTGCGGATGAGAATTGGGATAAAGTTGTAAACGGCATTCATCTTCGGACCGGACTTCACAACGATACTAATCTCCAAATCATCATAGGTTCATGTACTTCATGTCATAGTTCTAAATTAATTACGCAGAATAAAGCGACGAGGGAAGGTTGGAAGAGCATGATTACTTGGATGCAAGAAACCCAGGGACTTGGTGATTTGGGAACGAATGAACCGATTATCTTAAACTATCTTTCGAAGTATTATGCACCTGTTGAAACGGGCAGGAGAAAAACGTTGGATGTGGCAGAGATTGAGTGGTATGATTTGGAGAGTAATGAGTAATGAAAAATTGACCGCTGACCGTCCCTGAATAGTGTTTAGGGATTTTGTTAATTAGTAATTGGTATATGTGAGCATCATATTTAAGGGATTGCACCAATTTAACTTCCTTCTCCCTGATGAGCGATGTGCTAAGCCTCGTCGAATTAAGAAGGATTGAGGTTGAGAGAGAAAAGCTTTAGCATTGAAATTTAAATTCATAATTCCTTAAGTTCCGTACTTTTTACCAT
>CAZMKA010000236.1:0-1837 GCA_964566605.1 uncultured Saprospiraceae bacterium
GGAAGTTGTGCATACAGTGCCGAATATGGGGTTGTATGCGTAACTTGGGCTGTATACGTCACTTTCACCGGGAGTTGTGCTTTACCCCTTGGATATTGGTCTGTATGCACAATTGAGCGGTCTCGATATTGGCTGTATGCTTGAGAGTTACGTATACAAGTATGTTAGCTTCCATGATGAGTAAAATATAGAACCAGTACAATGCACTTGAAAACGATAGATAGAGATAAATTTGAATTAAGAAACTGTGAGGATGAGTTGACTAGTTTTCAATACAATGGAATTGATTATCAACTTAAACTTGGCAATCTTTCAGAAATTGGAATGTCTAATTACATTTATTTAGATGTGAGATTTTACAAAGGGAGTAAATCCGTTATAACTGGAGAAATGCGATCTTCTGAAAAGTACTATTCTCCAATATCTCCAAATAAAAAGTATATCTACATTCCTTTTACCGACGATTCAAAATTGATAAATCTAGGAATAGATGAAAGCTTTAAATTTTCGATAAATGGATTTTGTGGGAATATTTATAATAAGTCATCCACAAAAATGATTCTTAACGGTTTAGAGGAATTCAAAGTAATCGACTTATTGGAAATGAGAGAAATTCTTCATGTAAAGGAAGGTAAAGACTATAATAATGACGCTTTTTTCGCTGATGAGAATTCTATTTGGCAAATTAGAGATAACAACGAAATTGAAGAAATAAATTTAGTGAATAATAAAAAGGCAATAATTCCCATCAAATCCCCATTTGACAAATTCGGAATTGATAAAAATAGATACCAACAATTAATTGACCAGAAGAATCATTGCCTTGCGTTACCTTCCGGAGGCTTGATATATTCAGGAAGTTTAGATGCATGGAATTATGTTAGTACTACCGAAAAACTTATTTTGGAAACACTAATTCCAACTTCCGAAATTAAGTACAGTAAAGGATATCAAAGGGATTTCTGTGACGTTGAAACTAAGTATGTAGAATTAAAAAAAAACACGTAAGCTAACATGTGACATGACGATCATGCTTCCTTCGTCAGCACGCCGCATGTCACTGAGACGTTATACCTCATGAAAAAATGAAAAGCACGAGTGAAATAGAAATAAGTGAGTTACATGAGCAACTCATTCATGATTCATTAAATACTGATTTGATGAACCAAATAGCTCTTGCCTATTTCGAAAACTCAGAACTAAAGAATAATTCAGAAGATTACAAATACTTTAAACAAGCATACGATACCAATAGAACTATCAAGTCGATCCACAACTATGCTTGGTTTCTTTATTTCGAATGGTCGGAATTGCATCACGGATTCTCTACAAACAATCCAATTTGCGAAGAGGCTTTAGAAATTCAGAGAATGGTTCAGGAATTAGAACCCAAATCATTCTACCCACACTATCAATTAGGGTACATGTTAATTGACCAAAACAAGTACAAGGAATCTTTGAGGCATCTACAAAAATCAGCTGCGTTAGACAAAAGAAAGGACATTCATCATAATTTGGCATTCGGATATATTAGAACAGACGACTTCAAAAAAGCCAAATCTGTACTTTATGAGATTGATGAAGAAAAGGATTTAGAAAACACGGCATTATATAATCTTACTTTATGTAATCTCAAATTAGGAAAGAAGCAAGAATCAAATAATAATATCAAAAAACTAAATTCCTATATTGAAGAGAATGTCCACAAAACAATAAGTGGTTATGAAATAGCACAAATTCATTCTTCTATTGGAGATTATGATTTGGCTCTCAATTGTATACAAAAGCAAGGAATTCAAGGCATACACTTACTCGATTGGCCAATGCTATCCTATGC
>CAZMKA010000236.1:1847-4720 GCA_964566605.1 uncultured Saprospiraceae bacterium
AAGAGCTAAATAGATCAATAGAGTGGCGACAGAACATTGTTCAAGAATTTAAGGAGGGAACTGAATCAGAAGATGGATATACTGATTCAGAAAGAAAAGAAAGATTAATAGAACTGGTAGCTGAAATCAAACAAATTAAGAGAGCAATTATAACCGAACCACAAAAGCCAAGTATTGAGCTCAAAGATCTGAGTGTAACAGATTACTGTGGGTGCTTGTTGTTTGGCTGTAAAACACATGGAAATATTAAAAACGATAAATAAGTAACGAGGTATAACAAGCGATAAGACGATCATACTCATTTCCTTCGTCATGAGTACGCCGCTTATCGCCAGACCGTTCTCAGCAATTGACGAAAAATAGAAAAAGATAAAATAATATGGAATAATTGTCCGAATTGTAAAAAGTTAGCTCGAACACCAAAGGCTAAATAATGCAGATATTGTAATATTGATTGGCATTAGTCTAATAATCAAGAATTGAATAGTTAAAGCAAAATGGATAATAAGTTAAAATCAAACATCAGTAGGTTATATAAAATCTTTGCTAATTATACGGGAAATAGAAATATGGTTGGCAGCCCAAATTACGGTGATTCAATAATTGAATGGAATAAAGAGTTGTTCTCAAAGCCTCTTAATGATTTAGATGAAGATGATCTGTCTAGATTTACTGGAAAAGCAATTACTACATGGGGAACAAAAGATGATCTAAAACACTTTCTTCCAAGAATTTTAGAATTAACAGCAGAATATAGATCTCCTTACGAAATTTGGATTACATTTCAAAAACTAAATTTAGCAAATTGGATCGAATGGGAATCAATTGAAAAAGTAGCGATACTTGAATATTTAGAATTGTTACTTGTATCACTAATAAATGATGACACTACTTTAGCAGAAGTAAATTTCATTGACTATTTTACAGCTATATCTTATTTTTATCCAAACTTTAATGAAGTCCTTAAAATTCTTGAGGATAGTCAATCAAAAGCGAAATACATGCATATTGCAAATTTGATTGTTGAGCAAAGTGAATTGATTTTAGAGAAAGGGAAAATTGATGGGTTTCTTAAAACAGAGAAGAATGTCAGAGAGTTGCAAAATTGGTTATTAAGAAGTTCACTAATTGAAGAGTTAAGTCAAGCGTATTTCAAATACGAAGATGAAGAATTTGCAGATAGAATATCTTGGGCAGAGCAAATATTAACTCATAAAACAAAAAATGCTGAGAACAAAGTATAAAACGTTCATATCGCCTAAACGGCGATACGCCGTTTATACAGAGCGTCCGTCCGCAAAAAGAGAAAGAAGAAAGGCCGGTGGTAAAAGTTAATCTAGTCTGTTTCATTATTTTTGAAGGGCAGCGATAAAAGTAGTTGTTACTTGAATTTAATATATGTCTGATAAATAATATGATGATAAGATTTAGGTCAATCATTCTATATCTACTATTAATCTCTTCTTGTAGTAATACAATGATTATTGAGAAAGTTATTGATCATGATTCTGTGTTATTGAACACTGAGTTGATTAAAAGAGTAAATGCCTTTTCAGGGAGTATTGAACTCATGATCCCAAAACATTGGAGAGTAACAGTCTCGAACGACAGTGTTCTGACGGTTGATAATCAAGAATTTGAAGATATTTCAAAATATCAGATTTTTACCTTGACGCTTAATAGCTTAGAAGTAAATCAGAAAGACTTAATGAATGATCCAGGTGATATGCTGAATAGAATAATTTTGGATCAACAATGTTGTGAAGTTTTTGAATATGGAACTCTTTCAAGCAGAATGGGATATAGCTTAAGCGAAGACTTAGAGCAGAGAAAATTACTAGGACTTAATCTGTTTGCATCGTACTATTTTTCTAACCCAAATGACAGTTACAGTTGCTTTTTCTTCTTATCTCATACGTATGGTAAGAATAGAGTTGAAAACCAAAAAATAATGTATGAAGTCCTGAAATCAATTTCACATAAAGTAGATGAAGAGGAGTAATATTTTTACTTCGTGACACACTTTTTGCAACGGTCTCCTCCTATGCAACGGTCTCTCTCGTCTTCTCCGGAAAAAAAACACCCCCCTCCTGTAACAATCTCCTAGCCTTGCTTCATTAAGAGTAGATACCATAAAAAGTATCTTCACTTAAGATAACAACGCAAGCATGAAAACTTTCTTCTCTCTACTACTACTGCTACTACTACTGCTACCCGCTGCGGTGATGAGCCAGTCCAGTACAACGATTGACGCCAAATCCTACGGCTACAGTTTTAAGTCGCCGGCGGGGTGGATTCATCAGGATCTCCAAAACGGGAGCCATTTCTTTGGCTCCAATACGGTAGCGGGCTTCGTGTTGGTTTTTCCGCACACCTATGAAGACAAGGAAGCGGTGAGGAGCTACACACAGATGAATGGAATCGAGGAGGACGGCATGTTACTCACCCCTTCGGGGCAGATAAAGAATTTTTCTACGAACGGACTCATCGGAACCTTTACGGGCTGGGCCGAGGGCAGTCCGATAAAGGCGATGGTGATCACCTTGTTTTCTCCGCATGGCGGAGGGGTATCGATTATGACGATGACTTCCCCCGATAAATTCGATACTTCGTATCCGACTTTAGCTAAGTCAGTAGCTAATTCCGTCAGGCTTGTTCGTCCGGTGGAAAGTCAGTTGGCCCAACAGTGGAGACAAGGATTAAGCAATAAGAAGCTGACCTACCTCAACACCACCAGTAATAGCACCGAGAAAAAGATCCTGATTTTGTACGAAAACGGAAGGTTCGTTTACGGAGATCAATCTTCTTACAGCAGTAGTGACTACGGCTCGGACTTTTCCAGCGCCAGCCAAAGCGACGATGCCGGGCAGTGG
>CAZMKA010000237.1:0-4641 GCA_964566605.1 uncultured Saprospiraceae bacterium
CCTGTAACTGCACCAACATCATACATAGGCGAACGCTCTCTATTGGCAATTTGCTCAAGTAGCGCCTTGTCTTTTTCAGCAATCACTAAGCCCATTCGTTCTTGCGATTCATTACCAATAATTTCCATGTCTGAAAGGGTAGGATCTCCTATCGGTAAAGCATCTAGCGATATTTTTCCTCCTGATTCTTCAACTAATTCCGACAAACAATTCAAGTGTCCACCAGCTCCATGATCATGAATACTCACTATAGGATTTTCATTCGCTTCTACTAATCCACGAATTGTATTTGCTGCTCTTTTTTGCATTTCAGGATTCGAACGTTGAACTGCGTTTAATTCTATGCCAGAATTAAATTCTCCAGTATCTGCTGATGAAACTGCAGCACCACCCATACCGATACGATAATTATCTCCTCCTAATATAACAATTCGGTCTCCTGTGGAAGGATCACCTTTTTGCGCTAATTCTTTTTTACCATATCCAATACCACCAGCTAACATGATTACTTTATCATAAGACGTAATGCGCTCATTTTCTTCATGTTCGAAAGTAAATAATGAACCAGTAATAAGTGGTTGTCCGAATTTATTTCCAAAATCCGATGCACCATTACTTGCTTTTATTAAAATATCAAGAGGCGACTGATACAACCATTTTCTAGCTTTTATAGCCTTTTCCCATGCTTGCTCCTTTCCCTCCCTAGAATACGCCGTCATATATACGGCCGTTCCAGCAACAGGGATAGAACCTTTACCACCAGCTAATCGATCTCTTATTTCACCGCCACTTCCTGTTGCAGCTCCATTAAATGGTTCTACTGTAGTAGGGAAGTTATGCGTTTCTGCCTTTATTGAAATAATTGAATCAAATTCTTTTTCCTCATAATATGAAGGAGTTTCAGGATGTTTAGGAGCAAATTGAATTGCCTTTGGTCCATCTACAAAAGCTACATTGTCTTTGTAAGCTGAAACTATGGTATTAGGATGTGTTTTACTCGTCTTCTTAATTAATGCAAAAAGAGACTCTTCTTTTTCTTCACCATCGATAATAAAAGTTCCATTGAAAATCTTGTGACGACAATGTTCACTATTCACTTGAGAAAATCCGAAAACTTCAGAGTCAGTCAGTTTTCTATTTAATTTTTCACTTAATGAATCGAGATAAGCAACTTCTTCATCATTAAGAGAAAGTCCTTCTTGGGCATTATAAACTGCTATATCATTAATTTCTTGTATAGGTCTTTTCTCTGCGTTGAACTTGAAAATATCTTGGTTAAGTTCACTATAGTGCTGCGAAATCATAGGATCGAATTCCTCTTTACCAGTGCTATTTGTGAATTCTTCAATTCTCTCAATACCTGAAATACCCATGTTTTGAGTAATCTCTACAGCATTAGTACTCCATGGCGTAATCATTGCCGCTCTAGGACCGATAAATGATTGCTTTATAGATTGATTTTCGATTTTTTGGGTATCCCCAAAAAGCCATGAAAGTTTAGATGTTGTGGGTTCGTCAATTGCTTGAGTGTGCTGAACAGCATATATTTTTGATGAGATATCCCCAAAGAATGTGATCATATTTCGCTAGCTTAAGTAAGCTGCAAAATTAGCATAAAGGAACATATATAGAGAAGTTATATACTAGTTTTATTAATATTTTGGGCTCGAGCCCAAAATTATTGTTATCCTGCGTAAACAAAAGCGCTAATCATAGCCTAGTAATAAACTATTTCTCGAGCAAGATATGAGAATGGTTGATCGTTGACAAAACCCCATTTTTCAACCCAATTATCTTGACCGTCAGTTTTAGTAATTCTGAATTCTTCTACTAGAATAAGTGACTTGTCTGGATTCAATACTCTTACTTCCATTTCATTTCCTAGTTTGTCAACAGTGAATTCGAAAATTCTCTGCGGCAATCCTCTAGCATCCAGTATAGTTTTAGAGATCAAGTGTCCTCTACTATTGTACTCATATTCTTCTTGTCTGAGCAATTCATCACCAGCTGCAGCAAAGGCTTTAGATGAGATTCTTTGTCCTTGATCATTGAGTTTGTACGTGTAATAACTAAGTAAGGAATCTTGTGCATTTTTAAATCTTGCACCTATAAGTTGCCTCGTTTCTTTATGGAAAAGCTTTTCTTCTGTCGCAGTTAATTGCTTGTTTTTGTCGTAATATGCAATTGCTTTTTCTTCTTCTTTCTCATTAAAAAGTGTTGTCTCCAAATATTGGATTTCATCTCTTTCGTATGAAGAACTATCACCAGTTACTGTCCATCTTTCTAAACGAATTTCAGACTTTAGTTTTCTATTTTTTTGTGTATCACAAGAAAAAACAAGAAGACTTAAAAAAATATAGATTACAAACTGTTTCATTATACTTTATTACATTTTTTGATATTAGTAATATCATCTAGCAGTACGTGCCCTTTTTTTGGGCCTTCTTCTAAATCAATATAAGCTTCAATGATGAGGTATTTAAGTTTTTTATTTGCCGTGAACTTTACAGTATGTTTTTCCCATTCTGTGTTATCTATTAATTCGCTTTCATAAAGCAATTGAGTTCTTTTTAACTTTTTAGTGCTTCCCCATACTCTAAACTTGATTCTTTCATTGAAACCACTATACGTATCACAAGCAGCAGCAGAAAGTTGGAATTCATAACATATTCCTTTTTCTAAAACTTCAGGAAAACGTTGGCCAATTGCTTCGAATGTTCCATCAGACCGAGTGATTAAACCAACATATGTTTCGCCTTCTTCTGCTTCTAAATCAATTCCCCATGGTCCAGGTCCTATATCAGGAGTAGTGTAAATTTCACACGGAAACCAACCCATAGGAACGGTTGCGTCGCTGGGTTCATCTTCGAATGAAGGATTATTAAAAATCATTTGGGCAGCAGAAGTGCTTCCCCACGCCATCATAATTACAATTGAAAGAAATGTAAGTGTTTTCATTCTTGCTATTTAAAAGTTTTTGGGCTTTAAGCCCAAAGAAAAAATTAAAAGGAGCTTAAAATAATAATTAGCTTCCTACCTTTGTGCGCATGTTCAAATTAAACAGTACTTCTTTTTTTGCAATGATATGCATAATTCTTGTATTATGCTTACTCGGAACTTATGGTCTTATTAGTCTCCACGCAAAAAATATTTCAAACATACTGAAAGAGAATATCAATTTAATTGTTGAATTGACTCCAACACACTCGGATATAGAACGAGAAAATGTGATGAGAAAGTTGCAAGAAAATGAGAAAATTATTCGTTCATCAGTTCGTTATATTTCTGCTGATCAAGCCGTTGAAATTATGAATGAAGAGATGTCTGGAGAAGTGCTTATAAATCCATCAGATAATCCACTTTCTGAAATTATACTTTTTAATGTGAGTTATGAATATGTTTCACAAGATGAATTGAAAATCATTAAAGAGGAATTAGAGCAAATGGCTTATATCCAATCGATTCAATATTATGAAAGTGTTTATGATTACTTAGGTTCGAATGTCAAAAGACTTTCAAGATTATTATTGTATGCGGGAATTTTACTGAGTTTATTTGCTTTCGGTTTTATATATGGTACTATTCAGCTAAGTATGGAAACCGAGAAATTTAAAATACGAACGATGGAATTAGTAGGAGCTGAATATTTTCAAATCCGAAAACCTTTTATTGTTCAAGCTTTACGCATAGCCATTCTATCGAGTTTAATTGCAATAGCTATTTTAATTATTTTATTGATAGTTACGGCACTTGAATTTTCTCATTTTTATAAAGTGATTAATTATTTCTACGTTTTCATGGTATTTTTTATACTAATTGTGTTCGCAATTTCTATAACTCAATGGGCGACCTATATTGTTGTTCAGCGCTACTTAGGTGCAGATAAATCCTCATTCTATAAATAGGTTTAGTAGTAAAAGTATTAATCATTAAAAATTGCATACATTTGCAAAAATTCTATATGTATTATGGCTAAATCAAAAGCAAGTAATAAGAAAACAAGTACATCTGCTCCGGTGGTTGAATCTAGTTTAAAAACTGCAGACGACAGTGGACTTTTATATGGTCGTGATTTTTATATTTGGATGGCTGCAGGTTTTTTGTTGATTGTAATAGGATTCTTTTTAATGGCTGGAGGAAATCAAGCACCAAATGAGTGGAATCCTGAAGAAATTTACGGTTGGAGAAGAACAATCATTGCGCCTATATTTATAGTCGCGGGACTTGTTGTTGAGGTTTACGCTATATTTAAAAAATAATATATGGATTTTTTCGAGTCCATTATCCTTGGAATTATTCAAGGATTGACGGAGTTTTTACCAGTCAGTTCTAGTGGTCATTTAGAGATTGCTAAATGGATATTACAAGATGAAAGTATTAGTGAGCAGAGTTTACTATTTACTGTTATTCTACATTTCGGAACAGCCTTATCTACGATTATCGTTTTTTGGAAAGATATAAAAGAGATATTTTTTGGTCTTTTTAAAGGAGATAAAAAGCAATTGAATTTTTCTTTGAAAATAATATTGTCAATGATACCTGCTGCTATAGTCGGTGTTCTATTTGATGATTTTATAGAATCTTTTTTTAGTGGGAATATTCTACTAGTTGCAATTATGTTATTCGTAACAGGTCTTTTAC
>CAZMKA010000238.1:0-4603 GCA_964566605.1 uncultured Saprospiraceae bacterium
ACTAAATCATAAATCAACAGATCTGCTTCTGACCCTTGAAAGGAATGTATGGTGCCAATCTTTATTCTTGAAGAAACTTCATTTGGCAGTTTCATGTCTTCTATTGCCTTCTTATACAAGTTCACCTGCCCTCTGTATGGAGTAATAATTGCTATAGTAAACAAATCACCAGTAACTACTTTGAAGCAGTTTGGTAAAAGCTTATTGATTACAAAACCAACCGACCCTTTGTTTATACGTGAGCCTTTGCTCGTACTCTCACATTTATAGTCTTCATTTCTTACTTGATTGTAATATACTATAGATGTTTTCTCAACAGGATATCTATAATATAATTTTTGATCCAATGCATCTTCATCCGTTTTTAGTTCTCCGCTGTAAAATGCTTTACTTATTATTTTGCAAATATCATTATGAAATCTACGTTGTGTATTGAGCATTGTTAAGGCAGGATGATTTAAAGGGTTATTATAGTCAACACCAGCAAATTTGAATATATCTTTATGAAGCCATTTTTGTGAGAATTCAGATTGTGATAATACAACAGGCCCAAGTTGTCTAAAATCTCCAGCAATTATAATTCTCTTACTTATTCGTTTTGCTAAGGCTACAAAATGAGGAACTGACATCATACTGGCTTCATCGATAATTAAATTATCGAAAGCTAATGTTTCAAAATCTTCATCAACATGTATCTTGGCAGCTGTTGCAAAAACGAGATTAGCGAATATAATCCTTTCCTTAATTAGGGCTGCTAATTCTTTTTTTAGTTCAAATCTATTATTCTGATGTGTTGTCTTTTCCTCCTTTGATAAATCTTCTTTTAATTGGTTTGATATAGCTTGTATATCTTCATTTATTTCCTTAATTCGTGATGAGGTTGGGTTCAAATATTTTTTCTTTAAAAGTTTCTCATTTCTAGTATAACCTAAACGAAGCATTTGTCCATTTCGAAAGGGAATGATATTTCCACTGTTTTCAAATTTGTTTATCGTTTGTATAGTCTTGTCCACGATAGAATCCAGTGCTACATTTGCAATACAACAAACCAATGTTTTTTCTTTTCGCTTCAATAACTCTAGTAGTAAATGACTCAAAGTTGTAGACTTACCTGTGCCAGGGGGACCCCATAGAAGTGTGATATCTTTAGTTAAACAATGTTCTATAGCTCCTTTTTGACTTGAATCCAATGGACCTTCGTAATATTTTGACGTTATATTAATATTTGCAGCAACGCAATTGTTGTTTATAAATTTTTCGACTGGTAGTCCAACAAAGTTAAAAGCGGATATTCTTTTCTTAATGGCCTCTATCAACCAAATGGTATTAAGTCGAAGTTTCCAACTTTCATTTTCTTCAAATAATGTATCTAATCCTTGTTCACTTCTAATAGTAATTATTCCCTTACTTTGCTCATAATCTAATATATCTACTGGCAACACTAAGCTATTGAACATTATTTCGACTGGCATACCCTCATACACCTTTAAATGGTCATCTTCTCCGATGTTGAGCTTTATTTCATAGGTTGCACTAAAGATATTTGTCTTTATCTGATTCCATTGATAAATTTTATATGTGTTTCTTCGCATGTCTTCTCTTGCTGCAAATATTTCATCATCAAGAGCATGATTAAATTCCTGTAGTATACTAGAATGAGGATTCTGTCCAAAAAAGCTTGGGAAGTCATTTTGAATACGATCTATATTAAACTTATATTTAGCTAATTGAGATTTAATTAGGTAACGTGGAAAACTAGAGGTTAGGATAGAAAGATATCCAACATGCACATCATTTGCTACTCCAAATAAGATATTAGCCCATTCCTTATGTCCTAATTCATCTGTAATCCTATTTTTCTTAAAAAGAGTATTAATGACCTGTCCAAAGAAAATTAATTTATCATTTACCTTATAATTCATAATTTAATTGTCCAACTAAGATTATTTGATAATGTGTCGTTTAAAAACTGCAGGTTCCCAGAAAATTCAGATGAAGCCGTAACAGCTAGATAAAAAGTAGCCCTTGAAATACCAACATAAAGAAATTTAAGTGCTAAATCTTCTTGAACATTAATATTTTTCTCTAGTCCATCAAGATTGTGAAAGAAAACTGCCTCAAATTCTAATCCTTTAATATGCTCTATGGAGAATACCCTAATTGCGAAACCTTCTCCAAGGTCATGCCCTTCTAGACATTGCATAACTTTTACATTAGGATTAAGCTTATTATACTTATCAGCAAGCAATTTTGAAAAAGGTAAAACAAGTGCTTCCTCAGATACAAAAACTGCAATTGTAGGTTGTGTTATGTGCTCATACGTAGATACTATATCATTTATGCGATTTGCAATCCATGAAGTCCTAATATTTTCAGTTTTGCCAATATACAATAATGGTTTAGGCTCTTCAGGTGATAAAGGTTTATAAGATTTATACTCTGGCATTAATTGATTAGTTTGGTAATACACTTTTTTAGCAAGATCAATTAATGTTGGGCTTTGTCTATAAGAAGTAGAAAGATTGTAAATATCTGTGTTAGGTACTAAATCATTCATCTCCGTCCATTTGCTTATTCCTTCAGCAGTCATACGTTGCATAATGTCGCCAGAGTATGTAAGCGATGAAATTTTAAAATGTCGAAATGAATGTATGCATTTCAAATCTATCAGATGAAAATCTGATGCTTCATCTACCGCTATAACACATTTCCGGTAATCTTTATACGCGGAAATATATTCATGGCTAACTTGATTATAAAGTGTTGAGTTACTTGAGGCTATTTTAATTATACTCTCATTAATAAAGTTCAACAATAATGCCGCCTCATTCTGATTTAGATTTTTTCCATTTTTAGATTCTACATTCCTTTTCAACAGTGGCAAGTTCCAGGACGTAGAATTTAACTTAATTTGATTCTTACGAAAAGACTTATAAATTGATGGAACTCTTGAGAAAAGATTAATAGCCACACCTTTCGTGATGGTACTCATATATTTTTGTAGCATTAGTAAGTCACCTAAGCTGCTATACTTTTCTTTCTCTATTGGAGGTAAAACTTTTAATAATAGCTTGTCCTTTTTATTGAAACTGATTTTTTCAAAATTACTGAGAGCAATCTTCCTGAGTAAAGTCTTCAGTACATTAATCAAATTCTGTAAGAATAATTCCGTGCTATCTTCTTCAGTAGAAATTTCTTCATTTTGAATTTCTGTTTTCAGTTGTTCTATTTGTTCTTCGCTCAGCGATTTATATAAATCATTGACAAATTTGTTTCTGATTTTAAGACCTTCTTGAACTAATTTTCTTACATCTTTGCCAAACTGTTGATACAAATTATTGTATACCTTAACTATCGTATTGTATTTTATAGCATCCAAATTTGAAGTAATATAGCCCTGAATTGATTTACCTAATTTACTCCAACTATATGGAGATACATCTATTGAATTAGCTTTCTCGAGACGCTTTATATAATAGTTGTTTGCATATTGCTCCAGATTTTGAATCAATTGTTTTACACTAAATACATCTTTTTTTATCAGTATTTCTGTATTTGGATTTGCCTCTATTGCAAAGGGTGCATTTGATTTTATACCAATTAATCCATACACATCAAGAACTTCTTGTTTGAATTCATCCCATACATTTAAGTGGGCAGAATCTGTCTTCAGGTCTTCTCGATTCATGCTTTCTTTCAAGTATTCAGAAAGTAATTGGTTAGGAGAGAAGAATATCCAATTTGACTGCTGATGGTTTGTTATTAATTTAAACAGATCATCAGAAAGGTCTGGACGATACTCTTTGAGTGCATCTGGATCTATTAAAAATTTTATTCGTTCTATTAATGAAGTAGTCTTGCCAGTTCCTGGACCGCCATCTATAATCATTGTACCATCATAGATCAACGATCTCTTTGCATCATTCTGATCACCACTTAGGTGAAGTTGTTTTTGCAAATGCATTTGATCCCGAATGAAGGCTTGTCGTGCATTATATACCTGTTCTTTTTCTTGCTGCTTTTTTGCAATTGCCTCCGCTATGGATTCTATGGCTGTTTTCCCTAAATTCTTTTTATTGGCCTCTTTTAATTCATTTTCTTTTGCTTCGATATCTTTTTGTATAACATATATTTTATCTAACAATTCTCTTAAACTTCTGTACTCAAGTTTATCTTCTTGACCATTTAAAGAGAATCGTAGTTTTGTTGCGTCCATACTATGAGGATGCGGAATGTATAAGACACGATTTAGAATGGTCAACTTTCGTTTCCCCTCTGGAGAATCAACAATGTAATCTCCCTTGTAATAACGCTGTAAAGTTTCTCCCAACTTGGAATTATAGTATACAGGTTTGCCATGATTCACTATAGCAAACTGACCACGGTTTATACCTTTATTTTCTTTTCTGATCATCCAGAATACATCTGGCTTCCCATCGTAAATGACAGACCATCTACCTACTGCCCAAATATTGACATGTTTTTGTATTTCCAGTTTACGATGATCTAATATATTCTCTGCAAGATCCTTTTCGTTCTCCATTTCAAGGGTGGTGGGTGGGTAAAGATTGCGGGCGGACATAAAAGCATTGTGTCTGAAAGA
>CAZMKA010000239.1:0-4594 GCA_964566605.1 uncultured Saprospiraceae bacterium
TACAATAACTTCATTTGGTATTATTGGTGTTCCATCACTTGTACTTCCTCCAGTGACAGTTTGACTGTTAGATTCAGGATCCGTATCATTAGTAATTATATTTCCCTCTTGCGGTAGATCCTCAATACCAACACTACTATCGTCGTTTGCGAATGTATTATTAATAGCACTATCTAATACATTGATTGATAATGTTGCATCATCAGTTAATCCATCTTCGTCAGTAATTGTGTATTCTATCGGAACGGTCCCTGTGAAAGCTGGATCTGCATCAAAAGTATAAGTCCCATCAGAATTCAATGTCATTGTTCCAGCTAGATTTCCATTCTCATCATATATTATTGTAGCAACACCTAATGGAAGATTTACAGGATCACCATTTATATCAAAAGCTGTTGCGTTGGTTATTGAAAATGATTCTTCTTCTTGTTCAAAATCATTTCCAAATACGTCCCCATTAGTAGATTCTCCAGATTCCGTGGACCCAGAATCATCATTAGCTACTGGTGGTAAATCATTTATAGTTGCATCAGCTGTCGGTAATACTTCAATTCCTAGAGAAGTAGTTGCAAAAGCTCCACTATCATCTGTAACTTCGTATTCTAAAGGAACACTACCTGTAAATCCAGGCTCTGGTGTAAAAGTATATGAACCGTCATCATTAATGATAATTTCTCCTGCTATGTTTCCATTTTCGTCATAAACTACTGTTGCTACTCCCACAGGAATAGAAACCATATTTCCATTTACGTCTAATCCGAATACTCCTGTCACCATTAAGGTTCCTCCTTGAGGATCGGTGTCATTAGTTAATACATTACCGCTTACAGGTACATCTTGAGGTGTTTGATTTACATCTAATTCAGGAATAATACAAAGCAATGGACATGGACCTACGGTTATTATTTGTTCTACACTACTTTCATTATTACAATCATCAACGAAAGTCCATAATCTTGTTATTATTAGTATATCACCTGCACAACTTGAACCACCATTTGTAGATTCTGTTGCATTTACAGTAATATCTGCACTGCAATTATCGGTTGCAGTTAATGAAGTAGCAGCAGGTACATCGTCCGCACATTGATATGTTTCGTCAGCTGGAGCACTTGGCGCTATAGGTGCTAAATTATCTGTAATAGTTATAACTTGAATTTGTTCAGTAGCTGCATTGTTACATTCATCTTCAAGTGTCCATGTTCTTGTGATTGTAATTGCTCCAGTACACGGATCATTTAATGTAGTTACATCATTAAATGATGCTACTAATCCAGTTGAACAATTATCTTGAATGTCAGTCGCATCTCCAGTAATTAAAATAGATGCATCATAATTACAATCAGTGTCTGTAAATATTTCTATATCAGAAGGTGCAGTAAATGTTGGTGCCTCAGAATCTTGAACTGTTATTACTTGAATATGAGAAGAAACTGTACCACAGTCATCCGTAGCACTCCAAGTTCTAGTAATTGTTCCAGTTCCATTACAACCTGATAAATCAGCAACTTCATTCAAAGTAACTGTTTCAGGCCCTGAGCATTCATCAGTTGATGTTATAGAAGGAGCAGTTGGTACTGCATCCGAACATTCAATAGTAATGTCTGATGGTAATGTTTCATTGAAACTAGGCCCTGCTGTATCTTCCCATGTAAATGTTTGGTCAAAACTAAATGATTCTTCGTCTGCCAATCCTTTATTCGAATAAACAGTCCATGTTCTTGTTATTACATAAGCACTTCCAGCGCATCCAGTTCCAGCATTTATTACATCAACTGCTTCAGTTTCAATAACTGTACAATGAAAATCATATATTATTAAACCATCGGGCCCAAATAGTGCTTCTGTATCTGCTTCATCATCTCCTCCAGAACCAGGTATTGCCCACGCAGGAATAGCAGGAGGTGTGCTTGGTGCTCCACCAACACCTGCTTGGCAAGTATAAACTTCATTCGATGAAGTTAATGTTGGCGTTTCCCAACATAAACCTCTACAAAACTCAACTCCTTGAAGGTTCATTTTATTAGAAGGAGTACATAAGATATATTCTCCTATAAATGTCGTTGGATCTACTGATACTGATACTTCACCACCTCCACCTGCTGCAGATACACATCCGCAACTTGTATCGTTTGTTTCTAAATTTCCTACTCCATTTCCACAGCCTTGCCATGGGGTGAACTTTACTGTAGGAACAGGACATGGATCACTCATCAATGCACTAGCATCTAATATAACTCTGTGACAATTATTTGTTGCTCCACCATTATCCTGGATTTAAACAAGGCGTGTCTTGAGGATTTGCACCAGGATCAGCTGTCAATGTTATTGATGGCATAGCAGGGTCATCATAACACCAACCTGCGGTACATTGGCCACTTAAGTTAATTGATGTAATAAACAAAAAAATAAAGAAGGTAAAAGTTTTATAACTAAGATTCATAACTGAAAAGAAATTAAATGATTTAAAACAATCTCATTTATAAGACACAAAAATCGAATGAAAACCACTAATTTAATTCAATAGAATATTTTATTATGAGTAATTTGAATTTTGGTCAGCATTCAAACTCCCTCTATCATTGACTTTAAACAATATATATTGTAATAATTATATATGTTAAAGTTTAGTAAAAAAGTTTTTTTTAGAAAAATATTACAAATTTTCATAATATATAAGTTAGTGAATTTGTTGATAAGAGAGGAGTGTTTTTATGACAAGTGTAAACGTATGAACTCAATATTTAAGTACTTCTTATTCTAGGAATACTATTATGATTAACTCAAAAAGATATTTGCTAAAATAGCAACATTCTTGGTCTCTATATCTCTTAAATCTATACCGACAAATTAAAGTAGAAGTGGTATAATTTATTAAGCAAAAATGAAATGACTCTTTTTGGGCTTAAGCCCAAAAAGATACAAAAAATATTGCTGTGACGTATGTGGGTTGGGTTTTTTGGGATTTAGTAACACTAAATATTTAAGATTAATTGAAGTGATATTACAATAGTGGATTCTATAACTAAGAGCTAGTGATATTATGTGTTTTTGGGCTCGATCCCAAAAATAACTGTTACAAAAAATAATGCTGTGACTTATGCAGAATAGGCTTTTCAAGATTTAGTAACACTAAAATTTTGCATAAAAAAAAGCCTATTCCCAAAATGGAAATAGGCTTATAAATTTTATAAAGTAACTATTAGTTAGTTCCTTCTGCTTTTTTAGCAGCCTTAGAACAACATTTAGCTGAACCTGCTTTCTTAGAACAAGAAGCTTTTTTAACAGCTTCTCCTTGAGCAGCAGCTTCTTCCATATTTACTACTTTAATAACTTCTGCTTGATTTGCATCTCCTATATCATTAGGTGAAACATTTACAAATTGTCTTTGCTCAACATCAAATTCAACTTCTTGGTAAGAAATTTTTCCCGATGTACTGCATACATTTTTTTGGAAGTAAGAAACTGCACCTGAAGTTGCACATTCTCTTTTCGAAACATTTTGTCTTTTCATAGAGCTAGCCATTACTAAAGTTAAGTCAGCTGTACTTGCAGTTTTTACTGAAGCCGTTTTACTAGCACAACATTTAGCAGCTTCTCCTTTTGTACATTTTTTAGTTGTTTCTTGAGCCATCATGCTGAACGATGCAAATAAAGCAACTACCAATGTGAATAATATCTTTTTCATTTAATTATAATTTATTTATAAAATTAACGATTTATTTTGTAAAAATAGTTCATTATTTCAAGACAAACAAACTGCTATGTATCAATCTAGTATTAAATACTTGTTAAAACTTGATAATTGCATGTTTCCGTAATTGTTGATAAACAATTGATGAATCGAACATGTTATAATTCATTGAGAAATAATAGAATATCAATCTTATATTAATATTAAAGCCATTCGGTTTATAAATTTGGTTGGTAATCATTACTTTTGCAAGCAATTCATTAACTGGTGCAGAATTTACTATTAGCAAAATTTTAGCACGTAAAATCAGAAATTATGGCGTTTGACATTGAAATGTTACGAGAGCATTACAAAACTTATACAGAAAAAGTAGGTAAGGCAAGAGAGGTTTTGGGAAGACCCTTAACGATGTCAGAGAAAATTCTATATACTCATTTACATCCTGATTCAGAATTAAAAGATTATAATCGAGGGAAAGATTATGTTTTCTTTGCGCTTGATAGAGTTGCTATGCAAGATGCTACAGCTCAAATGGCATTACTTCAGTTTATGATGGCTGGGAAAGATAGAGTTGCTGTTCCATCAACTGTGCACTGTGATCACTTAATTCAGGCGAAAATAAATGCAGATGTTGATTTGAAAGGTGCACTAGATATTAATGATGAAGTGTATGATTTCCTTGAGTCGGTATCGAATAAATACGGTGTCGGATTTTGGAAACCAGGAGCAGGTATCATTCACCAAGTAGTTCTTGAAAATTATGCATTTCCTGGAGGTATGATGATAGGAACGGATTCACATACAGTAAATGCAGGTGGTCTTGGAATGGTAGCCATAGGAGTAGGAGGAGCTGATGCAGTTGATGTAATGGCAGGAATGCCATGGGAATTGAAAATGCCA
>CAZMKA010000240.1:0-4562 GCA_964566605.1 uncultured Saprospiraceae bacterium
ATTTTTCCGCCATTATAGGGTTCAATCTGTATTCCTTCTTTACTCTCATTCCCTATTGTAATTTTTCCTATGTTAGAATGTATAAACGACTTGATTATCTCTTCACTTTGTTTATGCTCTTGAATTGCTGCTTTTATTTTATCTATTAGAACGAAAGGCATTAAAATGAGACTTTGGATTGACCACCATCCAAATACTGCTGTCAAAATTGCCGAATTTCTTCTTTTTTTCTTTCCGCACTTTTCACAAATTATTAATTTGTATTCAGATATAGTTGCATCAATCAAAAATCCAATAATCGTTTTAAATTCAAAACCCATTAATTTTCGATATTCTTTACAACTAATGCATTTGCTATTCTCTATTTTTCTTTTTAAATCGTCAAATTCTTTTTTAGATAATATTCTTCTTTCAGCATTGATCCATTCGATTAGATGATTTCCCAGCTTCCTTTTTTTAATTTCTTCAATTAATATGGGAATGGTTTCATTTCTTAAGCCTTTTGCATCATTTTTAGCAATTCTTTCGATTCGCTGATTATCGAATCTTTCATAGTTCTTCTTTATTTCACTTGATGTAAGCACTTGTTTTTTTCTTAGTAAGGTATAACATATTTATCTAAACACATAACACCCGTACCTCTTATCCCAGAGAACACAAATCATTCGCAATTACCCTAGATTACTATTGTGTTTTAAATACAACTAAGGTAAAAAATGATGAATAGAATATTAAGTTTTTACTATTACTCTTTTGGCTTAAAGCCAGAAAACAATAGAGCGAAATAGCAATTATAAAGTACAAAAAAAAGCCGATTCATAATGAATCAGCTTTTAATTTTTATAGGAAATTTAAGTGTGTAATACTAGTTGTTTAGTAAAATGTCACCTTCAAATTTCAGTAAATTACCATCAGGATATCTCATTTCTATATAGTACATATATGTTCCAAATGGTTGTACAATTCCATTTCCGTTTAAAGTACCGTCCCAACCTGTTTGTGTAGCACATTCGAAATTATTACAATCAAATACTTTGTTACCCCATCTATTATAGATTCGGAAATCTAAAATTTCAACTCCACTTAATCCTTCACCTTTATCAACGATTCTGAAAACATCATTAATTCCGTTATTATCACCAGGTGAGAAGACATCTGGCACTTCAAATCTACTTTCAGCACATATTACTTTGTCTATTTCACCTGTACATCCTCTTAAATCTGTGACTAGCCAAGAATAAATATATTCTGTAGTATCTAGTTGACCAGTATCACCAGGTAGTGTAATTGTAATGCTATCTTGATTAGTAAATTGTTCTAGTAAATCTCCATCTTCAAACCATTGTATGATAGTTCCATCAGGGAGTTCAGGTGAAAAGTTAGCATTTAATGTAAGTATATCACCATAGAAATTACAATCTAAATCAGGCTCAGCTAAAATATTTCCAGAATATGAAATTACAGTTACTTCTCCACTTGTACTAGCAGGACATCCTTCTACATCAGCCATTACATTTACTGTTGTAGATTGTGTAATATTTGATAATGTAGTAGATTCACAATCGTCACAAGAAAATGAGCCGCTGCCGCTACTCCAAACGATATTATCTATTTCATTATCCGAACTTATATCATAATCTAAACTTTCTCCTTCACAAATAATAGTGTCATTAATATTTAATTCAATCATAGGATCAATTACATTTATAGTAATTGTATCCATTACTGTACAAGCTCCATTAGTTGTAGTCCTGATATAAGTCGTCGTATCAACTGCAGATAACCCTACATTATAATCATTTTCAGAATCAGGTTCGAAACCCACAGTCTCATCCCATACATGTTCTATTAATGGGAAATCACCATTAAAATATCCAGGGGAAACAAATGTGATCACATCACCGATACAATAAGGATCTCTTACAGGAATTGCAGAAATAGGCATCGCAGGTAATGAATCAACATACACGATAATTGAATCAATATCTTGACAAATTCCGTTGTCTACTGTTACAAAATATTCTGTTGTAATTATAGGATTTGCATTGGCATCATCTCCTAGAATTGTTAAACTATCCGCTTCTTCCCATGTAACAATTCCATCGATAGGAATAGAAATTGTTGTTAAATCGATATCATCTCCTAAACATATTCTTACAGAATCACCTTGAATGATTTGAATGTCATTTGGCTCAACATCAATATTAAATAGGAATGTGTCAGCACAGAAATTATTTACACTGGCTGTAATAGCTTCATACATAATGTCTTCATTAGCTATGACTGTTGTAAACGGATCTTCTGGATCAACTACATTAGTAGTAGGGTCAATTTCAAAAGTTGTCCCAAAAATAAAGTCAAATTCAAATAACTGAAGCTCGTCGCCTTGACATACTACCGTATCTTCAAATATTGGTTCTAATAAATCATAATCATCTACATTGATAACAACGGTATCAGTTGCTATACAACCACCTAATTCCACAGTAGCTACTATTTCGAATGCAGAACCATTGAATCCAAATGGAGGTGCATAAGCAGTTGTGTCATTAGTTGGTTCTTCTACTTGGAAGAAACTATTTGTAACAACCCATGTCAGTCCACTGCCATTGACATTGTTATTAGCTATTAATATAACAGTATCACCTTCACATATCTGTGTGTCATCAACCTCAATTGAAACTTCTGGTTCTACTAAGTTTATATATATACTATCTCTTCCTATACATTCAGGATCTGTAAATGGATCAATCTTTCCTTCTACATAAACCCATCCTTCGAAACCTGCATCTAATATTGGGTCACTCACAAATGGATTACTAAACGCATTGAAAGGCTCCCATACATATGAAGTTGCTCCTGATGCAGAAAGTTGAATATTGTTGTCAGAACATGCTATCAAAGAATCCATTTCGGTCTGTATTTCTACAAGAATGTTTTCACGAATAGGAATAATTAATTCGTTAATAAGAATATCACCACAACCGAAATCTCTAAACAAACTAATTATTACAGTTTCTTCGCCCTCTGTAATTTGATCATCAAATACTTCTATAGGGAATTTTAATTGTGTTTGACCAATGCCAAAAGTAATTGTTGATGGAATATCGAAAACATAATCATCAGGTTCAGAAGCAGTTCCTGAAATTACAACAGTATAATCTGTTGCTTCCGCAAGTGCATCATCTAGTTGAATTAGAACTGTATCATTACTTGAGCTTAAACATTTTTCAACAAAGTAATCTAGTCCTGATGAAAAACTTGTAGCTATTTCTGGAACACCTGAACGAATTTCTGATATAAATACTCCACTATCAAATGAAGAATCTCCTCTATCAGCAATTGCAAACTTTAAATGATAAGTAGAACATGGTATAACCACTGCACTTGCTGTTAAAGATTTTTTATTTCCTAAGAAACCTGATGTTAGTCCATCGTATTCTATACTTTGACCATTATTGTTATCTCTATAATATTCCCAGTTTTCATTATTGTTAACAGAGTTAATTTGAATTGGGATGTTAGTGTCTGGTATGATAGCCATGTTTTCTTGACCATTAATTTCAGGTATTCCTTCAATTCCAGGTCCGCTAATTAATAATGCGAATATATCGTTGAATGAAGTATTTACAAATTCAGGATATTCTTCAGAACCGAAAATGTATTCAAACTCTAGAGTTTCTGAGTAAACAGTAACATCTACTTCAACTACACAAGCATCATTTGATGTGCTTCCTTCTCCAAACAAGTCTGATAATGCATCTAAGTCGTCGTCACCATCATCGAATTCACCTACAATATCTCCAGCCGAAGTACTAGTATTAGGACCTATAGCATTATTTGGTGATCCTGATGTTAATATCAATCCCTTTTCTAAACCAAGATCGGTTGTCTCTGCCATTGAAAAAGTTCCATAAGCACCTTCATCACATATAATAGTATCTACAGTTACAGCTGCAGTTGCTGTTGAAATTGCTTCTTCTATTGTTTCAGCCATAGCTCCTATATCTACCTGTAAAGGAAGATCCGGTTCACAATTAGCAGATGAACAGAACCAATTAGCTTCGAATCCTTCAAAATTCACTGAACCATCCGTTATAAACTGTATAGTCATACATGAATCAGCTTGCACTTTAAGACATACTCCACCACCACTTTGTTGACCTCCAAAACCACTAAAATTCGTAATTTCAGGTGAGTTTGATGACGGTCCGTTATATATAATTATATTATCTGCTCCTTGCTCAATGTTATAATAAACAAATTCTAATGTCAAACAATTTGTAATCTGTGAAGGACAAATTGTGAATTCATTGTCTTCATTGTCACCGTAGTTTCCATCAGGTCCTCCCGTATCAAACAAAGTTCCTGAACATGCATTAGAAAACCCATCTTCTATAGAGTTATTTTCTTTTTCTTCAATACAAACAATAAAGTCTCCTTCATCAGCTTCATCCCCAAAATTATCTACTCGAATAAAGTATAATTCTGAAGGGGTAAGATTTTCTAAATCTAGAGATAAAGTTCCTTGATTTAAATTACCTACTGCACAGTTGTTGAAG
>CAZMKA010000241.1:0-4523 GCA_964566605.1 uncultured Saprospiraceae bacterium
AAATTGGATGGTTAGCTGCTATAGGTTTTTTAGCTGGAGCATTGGTATTCTTAGGTATTTACTCAGTATTCGGAGGATAAGTACAGGGCTTTCGCCCAAAATTCAAGGATGATAAAGAGGTTTCTTTGGGATTTACGCCCAAAGGATATGACTATATGGTTTCCAATGAAGTGAAGTATTTATTAAGGTAAATAGTAGAACTCTTATGGAAATGAAATGGCATTTGATGAACGGAATGATCTTTGTTTTTGGTGTTGTGGGAATGCTGCTCAATTTCAATGAATGGTATTATGTCTCTATTCTTCAAAACACAATAGATTATCCCTTTGGCTCGGAAGGTACTCTACCCTATTATTATAGGACAGTATCAATTTATTCTACTTACTGTTTGATGGGGATTGGTATTCTCCCTTCTATGTATTTCATGTATTGTTGCACTAATTTCAAAAGGTAAAAAGTTCATTCAATTCAATATAATGTTTGCGTTTTGGTTGTTGATTATAGTTTATTTTTTGGGAAAAGTGTAGGGATGTTATTAGAGTAATATCAGCTGGTATATCTTTGATAAGCATTTTTTATTTTGGGTTCGAGCCCAAAATATGTCTTAAACATATAGGTTACATGTTAAGCAACACGTTCTAAGCGCATTCATTATGAAACAAATAATCACCTTCTACTTACTAATTATAATCTTAGGTTGTAATCAAACTAAGCTTAAAAATCCTAGTAAAAAAGTGATTAACACCTCCATTGAATCAACTACAAAAGACAAAGATTCAATTGATTACTTCAAAAGAGTATTGCCTTCAAATGGAAAATTCGCATTAACCGAACTGACAAATGAATTTTGCTTGGTATTCGGTAAAGGACAGCATGAAAGTGATAATGAATGGAAAAACATTAATCTCGACTCTTTGAAAGGATTTATAGTCAACCCGTCTGAAGAAGAGTTCTCAAACTTAAGAGAATTACGCACTCAAAGAGGCTACATTCATCCCACAAGTGATAGCCTACCTATATGCAGAATAGAAAATTATTTTCTTATTCCATTTAAGTCCAACGACGAAAGATTTCATTTGACGAAATGGAATATCTTATCAAAGGATTCCATTGTTTTTGAACAACTTATCGAACCTACCATCGAACGAATATATTCTTCTATAAGCTCCATCGAATTAATAGAGTTGAAAGGCAATAGGTATCTGTCCATTTACATGATGGGAGGCGAAGGTGGTTCTAATTATGATGAGCAACTCATTCTACAATTAAAAGACGAAAACACGTTTGAGGTGATTGCAACGGAAGGTGTAGGATATTGTCACGATTGTGGAAACTGGGCAAGGATTTCCTTACGAACAAATCCAGACGGTTTTGAAATGATCGAAATAAGGGATTCCATGAAATTAGTCAATGATAAATGGGAAAGGGTGTGGCAAAAGAAAACAACACTGAAAACGATTAAAATTTAACAGAAAACTAAAGGCTGTTTTTAATTACCTTAAATAATTTCAAGAGTTCTAGGTAAAAGTTTTTTTAGTCTTTTAAAGAAAATGGATGAATCATTATTGAAATAAAAACTGATTAAATTTTGGGCTCGAGCCCAAAATTTAAGATAGAACCGTCACGTCATCAAAAAATATCATAGTATAAATGTAATACAGATTGAACCCAATAATGGCGGAAAAATTAAGTTTTACTTTTGGCGAAAGCCAGTGAAACTTGGTAGAAAAAAAGGCTTATCTAACTCATTCAATCATTCGATGGTACAAAATTTCAATATGAAAAAAATCACTAATTTTAAACCATACTTATAACAGACAATCCAATTTTCTATGAAGTACTTGTTTTTTATATTTTTCATCATGTTCAGTTACATATCCAATGGACAAACGGATGAATACCGATTATTAATAGATAGTGCAAAAACTATCTTTAAAAGTGAAGTTAATCTATATAATAAGGAAATTCGTAAAACAGAATACAAGCAGGTAATAAACCTTGTTGAAAAAGCACTTGAATTAGATCCCAACAATTCAGAAGCCTATTATTTTTTAGGATACGCTTATAGCAAATTCAACTCAGGTGATGCTAATGATATAATAGATATGGATTTGGAACTGTTAATGAAAACTAGTGAATTGTTTGAAAAGGTCATCACGCTAAGTCCCAAGTATGAAGGTGAATTACTTATTTTGGACCCACATTCAAAAATATCATCTGAATGGGGTGCAATGGCTTTAAATTATTTATATCAAAGCAAACAAGATTCAGCTAAATGGGCATTAAAAGAAGGTAAATCAAGAGGTGGTTTTAGCGACTATTTTCTTAGCATTAGTAGAATAATTCTCAACTCATGTGATGAAAATGCAATACTAATTTCTTCAGGTGATAATTTTTCTTTTCCGTTACTTTATTTACAAAATGTAGAGAATTACAGATTGGATGTTAAAGTAATTGATATTTCTTTACTTAGTACAAATTGGTTTTATAAGAATTTAGAAAAGAAAAACGAACATCTTTTTGATATGCCACCAGAATACCTTGATTCCATACAGTATATAGAATGGTCTGATTCTGTAGTTTCCATTAACAACTTTTTATGGACAGTAAAGCCAACTTATTCTGATAGTCATCTCCTTAGAGGAGATATACTTTTTTTAAGTCTTTTGCGTAAAAACAACTTCCAATTACCCATATATTTTACTATTGGATTTTATGAGCCACAACGCCTTAACTTAAAAGAATTCCTGTCTTCATTAGTTATAGTTGATAAATTAACGCTATATGATAAAGACGAACAGACTTACAAAGAATATAAAAGTACCATTACTAACTTACTGAATTTATCTAATCAAATAGATTTGAATAATCCAGATGAACTTTTTTTGTTAGACTTTATTCGTATTGATGTGTTGAAACAGATTGATACCTTATTAACCAACAAAGAGAGAAGAAAAAGCCGCCAACTATTTAATGTATTAAACGATTATGCTGACTATGAAAAATTCCCTTATCAATCGGAGAATAATCAACAATATTATGATTACATAAGACAAAGATTGTAAGATTGGATTTAAAAAGATGTTTTAAATAATTTAAACATATGAAATATACGTTGTTTGTTACATTGTTGTTGTTTTTATGCAATGCGTGTTCCTATCTACCGAATGAATTTGATGCAACAAATCTGATTATTGATGAGACAACTGATTTCATTAGTTTGCAGTCTACTCAACCAAGTGAAAATCCTATTGATGTTTTATTTTATCCTGGTGGATTGGTCGATCCACATGCCTATATCGAAGCATTGGCTGGACTATTACCTTCGGTAAACACGATTGTGATTGCAAAACATGACGCTAATTTGGCAGTGTTAGATAGCAACAAAGCGGATGATTTTCTGGGAGAAAGCGCTTCTGATGAAAATCGTATCAAAGTTCTTATGGGGCATTCATTGGGTGGTGCGATGGCTTGCTCTTATGTTAGCAATAACCTAGAGGTATTCGATGGCGTGGTGCTTATGGCGGCGTATCCAACGGAAAACTTTTCTCTTGTTGAATACCAAGGTTCAGTATTATCATTGACTGGATCATTGGATGGAGTTTTGGATGCAGAGACATTCGAGGAGAATAAAGCTTTTCTACCTTCAGGTGAGATCGTATCTAACATCGATTCTTTTCCAACTACATTAGACGCCAATACCACAGTCTATTATGAAATTGAAGGTGGGAATCATGCACAATTTGGAAGTTATGGAGAGCAGAATGGAGATGGTATAGCTACTATTTCAGCAGATAATCAACAACAAGAAGTGACGGAAGTTATTTTAGCATTTTTTAAATCGAAGTCATGGTTATAAGAAGCTTTGTTATAGCATTAATTTGTGTTTTGTCCTCTCATTTGTATAGCCAAAACTCATTGAGGGCAAACATCTATCGTTCAGCTGGTATCGCCACAAATAAAGATATTAAGGTCTTTGATGCTAATTACGGAGCACAACTAGCTTATGGATTTGAATGGAAGGAAATCAATTGGGAAGTGGGCATTGATGTCCGTGTGATCGATTGGGGGAACCAAGGTGGTCTATTTATAGGAAACCGATGGGTGCTTTTGGAAAAAGAAAAATCGAGCTTTTCATTTGATTACCGATTACATGCTAATATTCCTTTTTTTTATCAGAACGTATTACTAGGATATGGCTTGAGTTCGAATCTCACATACGATGTTCATATGTTCAGATCATATGAGTTTATTGTAGGTATTGGATTGCGTTTCGATAGCGTGCCAGGATATAAAAACGTTGGACCTATATTCTCGACATTTGAATTGCCAGTGAGTGTGGGAGTTAAAAAGAGATTGGGTGGTAAGTCCAACGAATAATAGGTATTTGTCAGGCAAGAGTGAGATGCAATATATTGGAAAAAGATTAACACATAGGTTAAATATGCGGTAAAGCCAACAGTGAAATTTAGGTTGACATTAAGAAAATCGGATACTTCTTATATCATTGCTTAAGCTAACTG
>CAZMKA010000242.1:0-4356 GCA_964566605.1 uncultured Saprospiraceae bacterium
ACCCATTGCAGCGAACAACATCCCATCCAAAAGAGAAGTCATATTATAATGTGACTTAACACCTCTCGCTCCTTGAGTAATAATTATTAATAAATTTGCTGTACCTGTCCAAGATACGATGTGATTCAACACCTTTCTTTTTAGCTTTTTAAAATTATACAGATGTGTAAAGTACCCTATTGTGTAAGTAAACATTGCTACTGATAAACTAAATTTCAACGGCTTCAACCACACACTAATTCCGTCAAGCATTCTATCATCCACCATCAACCCTACAAAACAAATGAAAGCTAAGAATAAACAAAAAATAGTATGCTGATATGTAATTTTGCTATGTGTTTTAACAACATCATTTATGTGCTTTAAATATTTCATTTTAGTTTGATTTTTTAAGTGAAGAAAATAATGTAAAGAGAAGAAAACCAACAGGACCAAGCATAAATGTAAAGAATAAGCAAGGCGCCATTAAGAAATAAGAAAGTCCTATTTTCTTGTTGAGATTAAACATCCACATCCCTATTAGTAAATCGAATGCTAGATAATGTACCCATCCCGCCATCACTGCATCTTCTTTTGTAAATAAATTCATTACCGACTCAAGTGACCCAAAATCGAATGATGTACCATAATATACACTGACGCCTATATATAATGCATAGACTAATGAAAGTATAATTGGTACTAATTTGAATTGAGCCAACCAATGAGTAACTTTCCATTTTGGCAAGAAAATGAGAAGAACCCACATGACCATTGCCAGAGAACTTACTATTGAAAAAACAGATGAATTTGCCATTTTGAAGCTTTTTTAATTGATTAATTACTTCAAATATGGCAATGATTTCAACTCATTACAAGTTGTTTTTGTTGAACCGTCGTTTTATGATGTTGAATGGTAACAATACCAAATTAACCAAAGAATCTCTAACCTAATTATGTATTTTTTTGGGCTCGAGCCCAAAAGAACTTAATGTTAATTTGATTTCTTAAATCCACATCCAATTTATTATCTACTTTTACTTTGTCAAAAAACATTAACATCATTTATGAAATTAAAGATAGTTGATCTATATACTTACAAACCTGAGAACATTGTTTCTAATGAGGCACTTGAAAATATAATAAATTCAAAAGAGAAATTGATACCTCAAGGTATGATTGAAAAACTATTTGGTATCAAAGAAAGACGATTTGCAGCAGCTGATGAACAAGTAAGTGATCTCGCAACTAAAGCAGCAATACCTCTTCTAGAAAAACACAAGGAAAAAGAAATTGATTTACTTATTTTCGCTAGTGCCTCTTCAGATCTCATTGAACCTGCTACTTCGAATATAATCCAACATAAACTTGGTTTAACATGTCCTGTCATGGATGTAAAAAATGCGTGTAACAGCTTTGTTTCAGCACTCCAAGTATCGAGCGGACTAATTGCTACAGGCCAATACAAAAACATACTTGTTGTGACTGGAGAAAAACTAAGTGATGGAATACGTTATTCGTATAAAGATACAGAACAACTGAAAAATAACTTTGCATCATTTAGTTTTGGAGATGCAGGCAGTGCTACCTTACTCTCCTACTCGGCCAATGGCAGTTCAATTCTATATCAGAAATTTATGTCCGCTGGAAATTTCTGGGAATTATGTACTGTCAAAGGAGGTGGTTCGATGCATCCACATGAAGATATGAATTATTTCGAAGGCCGAACAGCTGCTCTCAGAAACACCATTATTGATCACGCACAAAGTTTTATAAAAGAATGCTTTGAAGAAGCAAAGATTAATGCTAATGACATTGATCATCTTTTTACACATCAGGTTTCTATTGGTATTTTTAAAGACGTCGTTGAGATTACTGAAATTCCAATGGAAAAATGTCATATCGTTTTTGATGAATTTGGAAATACTGCAGCATCTTCTATTCCACTTGCTATCGAAAAAGCAATGAACAAGAAGCAACTTAAAAGAGGACAACTCATTCTTTTGATAGGAATGGCAGCTGGAATTAGTATTTCTTTTCAGCTTATACGTTATTAATACTATCAATATGAAAACCCCTATTTACCATTCCAAACTCACCGATAGATTACGAATAAATCATTCTAAAAATCCCATACTTTACGCAGGAAAAGAGCATATATCTACTACTGAATTACTCGAAAAAAGTAAAGATTTAGCAGCAAAACTATACGATAAAGGCGTACGTAAAAACGATCGAACAGTCATTGCTTCAAGACCAGGAATCGACTTTCTAATTATCGTATATGCGAATATGTTTCTACAAACAAAAATCGCGATTATTGACCCTGAAATGGGGAAAGACAATTATATAAACAAGCTAAAACAATGGAACCCAAAATGGGCTTTTGTGGACTCTCTACTTCTTTTGATTTCCAACAATTCAATCATCAGAAACATCTATTTAAGCTTAAAACCTACAGCCTT
Source organism: uncultured Saprospiraceae bacterium (assembly GCA_964566605.1). Classification (GTDB taxonomy): domain Bacteria; phylum Bacteroidota; class Bacteroidia; order Chitinophagales; family Saprospiraceae; genus JAHDFB01. The sequence continues at coordinate 2,445 of CAZMKA010000242.1, forward strand.
TTATTTTCCTGTATGGTCATCTATAAACTATATTCTCACAGGTATAAAAACGTTCTCAAAACATAATCATATTAAGGCCTTGAAGAATTCTACAATTCCGCAATATGAAGAACATCGAAATGATGAGCATGACTTTATAGTTGTATACACATCAGGAACAACAAGTATTCCTAAAGCCGTATTACATAGTTTCGATAGTTTGGATAATAGCTTCCAGCACATGGCAGATTTATTGGGTGACCCCAAAGGTCAGCGTATTGCAGCTCACCTTCCACACTTTATGTTAATGGGAGTCAATGCAAGAATTCCTGTTTTTATGTGGAATTATGAATGGTCAGCAAAAAAGAAATTTGAATTCATAGAAAAGAATAAGATAACAACACTGTTTGGACCTCCTGCTGATTACTTGGAATGGATACATTATTCTGATAAAACAAAGCAGAAATTCCCATCTTGCTTGAAGCATCTCATAATCGGTTCCGCGCCTATTTTCAAAGCTTTCTTAGAAAAACTTATAAATTACATAGACGATTCGGTGAAAATAACATGTTTTTATGGAATGACAGAAAATCTATTTATCGCACATATTGATGGTAGAGAAAAAATCAATTACATATGTGAAGGAGATCCTTTGGGCAAACCTATAAAAGGTGTAGAAATAAAATTTGAAAATGATGGAGAATTACTCATCCATTCCAATCAACTCTTTTCCCGCTATTACCATCTAGAAGAAAGATCAAAGTTTCATGCATCAGGCGACTTAGCAAAATTGGATGAGAATGGTATGTTGATTATGACCGGACGTAAAAAAGATATGATTCTACGAAAACACATGAATATATATCCTGGCCTCTATGAACCGACAATGATGAAAATCAAAGGTGTAACAGCAGTCGCAATGGTTGGAAAATACAATGAGGAAAAAGCAGACGAAGAAGTCTTTTTATTTGTAGAAAGTTCTATAAAATATACGTCTTCAGCATTCATGAAGTTAATTAGTAAAGGAGAATATTCAATTGACAAAGAGGCATTACCTGATTATATCATTTTCAAGGACATTCCAAGAAAAGGAAGACAAAGTAAAATTGATAAATCAGCACTCGTAAAATCGTAATCAATGAATATACTCGTAACTGGAGCAACAGGATTCATAGGTGGTGCAATAACCCGAAAATTAAGTGCATTGGGGCATCGTGTTATAGCTACTGGAAGAAGCGAAAGATCAACAAAAATCATACGTAAATACGCAGATTTCCAACAATGGAACATATGTGACAAAACAAAAAACTTCACAGTTGATGTGTGCATTCACAGTGCAGCATTAGCTGATGACCAATCTAATTTAAAGCAGCTAAGACAAGTTAATGTAAAAGGAACAGAAAACGTGATTAAATCTGTTCAATGTAGAAAATTCATTTTTATCAGTTCTTCTTCTGTTTATAATTTTGGGCTTCAAGCCCAAAAAGAAAACAATGAAATCAATATAAATAAACTAGGAAATTATGGGCGAACTAAAAGAGAGGCAGAACTACTTTTATTAAATTATACAGGCAATTTCGACTCAACTACGGTTTTACGACCTCGAGCAGTTTATGGAATCGGTGATCGATTACTTGTTCCTCGTTTAATCGAACAAGTGAAGAATAATAGTATGACAATTCCTGGCAATCTCAATATTAAATCTAGCTTATGTTCGATTGATTTATTAACAGACACAGTTGTTGAAATTATCAATAAACATAGCGGAGTTGATGCTTTCAATGTCGTAGATTCTCATACCTATATCATGCGACAAGTCTTCAAACAAATGGTTGATAGCTTTTACGAAAAAGATATACAATTAAAATCTGTTCCACTATTCATTGCACGACCAGCAGCTTATATTTCAGAATTACTTCCTTGGAAAACTCAG
>CAZMKA010000243.1:0-4352 GCA_964566605.1 uncultured Saprospiraceae bacterium
AATACTTAATTAGCTTATAAACAACATTTTAGGGCACTTATGAATATGCCTATTTAACCCTGCTTTATTGAATTCCCAAAATCCGTAATTAATACACAGTATATTAATTATAGGCAGTGTTGTCGATGTATAAAGAAAAGAATAAAATATTGCCCAATTTAGCTTTACTTCCTGCTTTTTAAATACAAATGCATAAACAAGGAAACCAAATATGAAAAGTATAAGAATCGATGATACTATTTCATATTTACTATTCATTGAAATAAGTATTGATCAAATGTTCATTCATCACACCAACTGCATATGATTGTAAGGGTTCAAAATACCACCTTGGCCCAAGATCACATTGATAGTCGGTTGTCCATTTTATCATTGTTTGGTTTGTGCCATGCTTAATCAATTCCACTTTCATTTGATTCCATGTCAACCAACTTCCGATATGTGTATAGTCTGCCATAGACTTGAATGTTATGCTATTGTCGTTTTTCTCGATAACTTCAAGGGGTAAAGTTCCTTGACCTTTGGTTGAAGATTGGAAAGTTATGTTTCTTTTATCACCGATGTTAAGACCTTCCCCTTCTATTCCCATAGGTTGAGGGAAGCCAATTTTAAAGAAACTAGGGTAATTTGAAAGGAAATCAGGTGTTTTGTTGAGGACATTTGTAGAAACGGCATTGTCAATTATTACAATTGTTTCTTTGGACTGCATGTCAGGAACATTATTTATTTGTGAAGGTTGTGCCATTACTAAAACAACAGGAATAATGACAAATGCACTTAAATCCGATTTACCTTTATTTTTAAAATATTCATATATAGCAACAATTAATGCTGCTATTGCATAGAAAATAGGAGCAGCAAATAAAATACAAACTGTACCCTCACCAAGTAAAATGGCTGATAATAATAAAAAAAGCGTGATTGCTTTAAATACAATTCCATATGCTGTTCGGGGAGAATCAGTGTATTTAACCAAAAGAATCGCAAGCAGTGCAGGGATTCCTACAAACAAAAACGAGGTATGATTGTAATCATATTTTCCAAGTAATCTATAAACTACACTACATATTACCAATGCCAAGATAAGTATGTAGAAGTTTGTTTTTGTGTTTAGGCCTTTAGCTTTTTCTTCATCCATGATTAAGTATTAAAGATAGGTAGTATTGGCTACATATAAGTAATTATCTACCCTATTCTTTCACCATTTTTGACATTTTTATCTGGTGTTATTAAAGTAACTTTTCCATCTTCGTCAACAGAACCCATGACCAGACATTCACTCATCATATTGGCAATTTGTTTTGGAGGGAAATTTACTACTGCAATAATCTGTTTCCCGATAAGTTCTATTGTAGAATAATGATCTGTAATTTGAGCTGAAGATTTTCGAATATCTTGATTTCCAAAATCTATTTTCAATTTATAAGAAGGGTTTCTTGCTTCAGGGAATGGCTCTGCTTCAATAATGGTTCCCACTCTCATTTCAACATTCATAAACTCATTCCATGACAATTGCTTATTTTCCATTTGGATTTTTTTCGATTTGTTTTGGGCTTTACGCCCAAAGGTTTATTAGACCAAAAACAGAATTGATATAAGATATAAATATAAGAAAAAAATGCCCTCAAACGCAATGGCAGCATACATCACAGAATCTCGTAGTACGAGATTTTACTCTGTAAGAGAGTACTTTATTTCCACCACTTACCTTAAATTCAACTTTGAGCGAAAGCACAAAAATCACTTACCACTTATCAAACATTTCAAGAAAAATTCGTCTCAAACGCAATGACAGCATACATCACAGAATCTCGTAGCACGAGTGTTTACTCAGTAAGACATAACTTTGTTTCCACCACTAATCTTAGATTCAACTTTGGGCGAAAGCCCAAAAATTACTCACCACTTATTGAACATTTCAAGGAAAAAATCTCCTGAAACACAATACCACCTTACATCACAGAATCTCGTAGTACGAAAAATGATATGATTATATCATAGCTTTTACAGCTGCAATTGCATCTTCAATACCTGCTGGATTCTTTCCACCTGCAGTCGCAAAAAACGCTTGTCCACCTCCTCCACCTTGAATGGATTTTGCAGCATCTCGAATCATTGTGCCAGCTTGATATTTATCAGTTATATCCTTGCTCACCAAAATCATCAATTGGGCTTTACCATCTTTTTCGAAACCAAATGCTATTATACTTTCTGGCTTATCATTTAATAGATTCGTACCGAGCGTTTTAACAGCATTAGTATCTGCAATCTCAAGTTTACGACCTAGAAAATGTATGCCGTTCACAATCTCAAAATCATTCTTCATCGACTGTTGAAGATTAGCTGATTGTGCAGCCATCAATTGCTCTATTTGCTTCTTAAGTGTTTTATTTTCCTCTTGAAGATTGTATATATTTTTTACCGTATGAACAGGATTTTTGAACAAGCCTCGAATCGAACTCAACTCTTCTAATTCCTTATTTATAAAAGCTTCTGCTTGAATCGAACTAATTGCTTCTATTCGTCGCACTCCTGCTGCTACTGCTGATTCAGACGTTATCTTAAAGTAACCTAACTTACCTGTATTTGAAACGTGACAACCTCCGCACAACTCGATAGAATAATCCTTATCAAATGTGATCATGCGTACATTATCTCCATATTTTTCACCGAACAACATCATTGCTCCCTTAGCTTTTGCTTCAGCAATAGGTATCGAACGATCTTCTTCAAGAGCAATATTTTCTCTTATCTTTTCATTGACAATTTTTTCAACTTGAGCTATTTCTTCTTCTGTCATTTTTGAAATATGAGAAAAATCGAATCGGAGATATTTTTCATTTACAAGAGAACCTCTTTGATGCACATGATCACCAAGAATTTGTCTTAAAGCTGCATGAAGCAAGTGAGTAGCCGTATGATTATTTTCCGTCAAACTTCGTTTTCGAGCATGCACCTCACAACGAACTGTTTCATCAATATTCTCAGGTAAAGATTTTACGAAATGAATAATAAGATCGTTCTCTTTTTTCGTATTTAATACTTCGATTTTTTGATCTCCAAACCATAATAGACCAGTATCTCCTACTTGCCCACCACCTTCAGCGTAAAATGGTGTCTTATTTAAAACGACATGATAAACTGGCTTATCTTTTACCGTTACTATTCGATATCGAAGCACCTTTGCGTCTTGCACTTCAAGCTGATCATAACCGATAAATTCTACAGTAGAACCTTCATGGACATCATTCCAGTCACCCATGACTTTTTTACTATCATCACGGCCTCTTTGCTTTTGTTGTTGTAATGCATTTTCAAAACCAAATTCATCGATTTCCCAACCTTTTTCAGAAGCAATCAATCGCGTTAAATCAATAGGAAAACCATATGTATCATATAATTCGAATGCAATTGCACCATCGAGTTTATTATCTTCGACTTTTATTGACTCAAAACGCTTTAGTCCGCCAGCCAAGGTTTTAAGAAATGACTTCTCTTCTTGATGAACAACCCTTTTTACAAATTCTTCTTGTGTCTTAAGCTCAGGGAATACATCAGCAAAAGCGTCGGCTAATAAAGGTATTAATTCGTGCATCATTGCTTGGCTTACGCCCAAAAATGAATAATAGTAACGCACACCTCTTCTTAAGATTCTACGAATTACATAACCTGCACCCGTATTGGATGGTAGTTCTCCATCTGCAATTGTGAATGCTACTGCTCGAATATGATCAACGATCACACGCATAGCAATATCTGATTTTGCGCTTGCCTCATAAGACCCACCATACTTTTTGCCACTTAATTCCTCTACTTTCTTAATAAATGGAGAAAATACATCAGTATCATAATTCGATACTTTTCCTTGTATTGCCATACACAGACGTTCGAATCCCATTCCAGTATCGACGTGTTTTTCCGGTAACTCTTTTAGCGAACCATCAGCCATTCTATTATATTGTATAAAGACTAAGTTCCATATTTCAACAACCTGAGGATCATCCATATTTACTAAATCCCTTCCTGGCACTTTAGCTCTATCCGCATCACTTCTTAGATCGATATGAATTTCACTACACGGACCGCAAGGACCAGTTTCCCCCATTTCCCAGAAATTATCCTTCTTATCACAGTATAATATCTTATCATCAGAAAAATATTTCTTCCACATTCCATGTGCTTCATCGTCTGCAGAAACACCATCTTTCTTATCTCCTTCAAAAACTGTTATATATAATCTGTCTTTTTCAAGCCCATAAACATCAACTAATAATTCATTTGCCCAGTCAATAGCTTCTTGTTTGAAATAGTCCCCAAAAGACCAGTTACCAATCATTAAAAACATTGTTTGG
>CAZMKA010000244.1:0-4313 GCA_964566605.1 uncultured Saprospiraceae bacterium
ATACTCCTGGTCACGAAGCCTTTACAGCGATGAGAGCCAGAGGTGCTAAGGTAACAGATATTGCAGTTATTATTGTTGCGGCTGATGATAGAATCATGCCTCAAACAAAAGAAGCAATTTCTCACGCTCAAGCAGCAGGTGTGCCAATCATCTTCGCAATTAACAAGATTGATAAAGATGGTTCAGACCCTGATAGAATAAAGAATGAATTATCTCAAATGAATTTCTTAGTAGAAGAATGGGGTGGTAAATACCAATCTCAGGATATTTCAGCTAAGAAAGGAATTGGTATAGAAGATCTACTAGAAAAAATCTTACTTGAAGCTGAATTACTCGAATTGAAAGCTAATCCTGACAGAGAAGCTTTAGGTACAGTAATAGAAGCATCTTTAGATAAAGGTAGAGGTTATGTTACTAAGATTCTTGTGCAGAATGGTACTATTAAAATTGGTGATGCTGTAGTTTCTGGAGAACACTCTGGAAAAATAAAAGCGATGTACAATGAAAATGGAAAACGTGTTAAAGAAGTAGGACCTGCTCAACCAGTATTAGTCTTAGGATTAAGTGGTGCTCCACAAGCTGGTGAGAAGTTCAAAGTGATGGAAAGTGAAACTGAAGCACGTCAAATTGCAAGTAGAAGAGCACAAATTTCCAGAGAACAAACAAACAGAGCAAGCAAACGTATTTCACTTGATGAAATAGGAAGAAGATTAGCTCTAGGAAGTTTCAAAGAACTTAACTTAATCGTTAAAGGTGATGTTGATGGTTCAATTGAAGCACTTTCTGATTCATTAATCAAATTATCACTTGATAGTGTTCAAGTTAATGTAATACATAAAGCAGTAGGTCAAATTGCAGAAAGTGATGTACTTCTTGCATCTGCTTCTGATGCGATTATCATAGGATTCCAGGTTAGACCAAGTATGAATGCAAGAAATCTTGCAGAAAGAGAAGGTGTTGAAATTAAAACTTACTCTATTATCTACGAAGCAATCGAAGAAATCAAAATGGCAATTGAAGGTCTACTTGAACCAACAAAAGAAGAAAAAATTGTTGGACAAATTGAGGTTAGAGAGACATATAAGATATCAAAGGTTGGAACTATTGCTGGATGTTATGTTCTAGAAGGAAAACTTTCAAGGAACACCAAAATACGTTTAATTAGAGACGGTATAGTGGTATACCCAGCTAAAGAGGGTCAAGTAGGAGAGATCTCTTCATTAAAGAGGTTCAAAGATGATGTGAAAGAAGTAAGAGCGGGTCTTGAATGTGGATTGTCTATTAAGAATTATAACGATATCAAACCAGGAGACATAGTAGAAGGATATGAGATAATAGAAATCAAGCAAACTTACGGTTAAGCAAGTGCGTGACGAAGAACTTAAAAAGTTTCTGGATGGACGCGTTGCAGAATATAATCAGAGAAGTTTTATAGAATTAGATCCCATTAGTATTCCTCATCAGTTTGAGGACATGAAGAACAGGGAAATAATGGGATTTTGGACAGCGATGTTAAGCTGGGGTCAGAGAAAAACGATCTTAAATAAATCTCAAGAGTTAATAAAGTTAATGGATAATGATCCATATGAATTTATTATGAATCATAAAGAGGGTGACTTGGAACGCTTTTTGGGGTTTAAACATAGGACGTTTAATGCAACTGACGCATTGTATTTCATACATTTTTTCAGGAAGTATTATAGTGAACATGAAAGTTTAGAAGATGGATTTATTGATCCTACTGAACCGAATAGTTTATACAAGGGCTTAATGTATTTTCATCAATTTTTTTTTGATGATGAAAATGCGCCTAAGAGGACAAGGAAACATGTTTCTACTCCTCTGAGGAAAAGTGCTTGTAAAAGACTTTGCATGTTTTTGAGATGGATGGTAAGAAAAGACCATGCAGGTGTTGATTTTGGAATATGGAACAAAATCAAAATGGAGAATTTAAAAATTCCGCTCGATGTCCATGTGTTTAGAGTGTCAACTGAACTTGGTATTCTGTCTGCTAAAAAATCAGATTGGAGCGCAGTAACTCAGTTAACAGACAAACTAAAAGAATTCAATCCTAAAGATCCCGTAATTTATGACTACGCTTTGTTTAGCATAGGCGTATTAAATAAAAATAAAGACTTAAAAAGTTTATAATCAGCTTTTCTTCGTTTTTGAAGGAAGCTAATCACAGATAATATGAAATTTATAGAATTTGGGCTGAACGCCAAAATATTAAAAGGTATAGAGAAAATCGGTTTCGAAACTGCCACAGAAATACAAGAAAAGGCAATACCTTTTTTGTTGGAATCAGAAAGAGACTTGATTGGTTTAGCTCAAACAGGTACAGGTAAAACAGCTGCATTTGGACTTCCTTTATTGGATTCCATTGATTTAGCAAATGAGGATACTCAAGGGATTATTTTATGCCCTACTCGAGAGTTATGTATGCAGTTAGCTAAAGAGCTTGAGAATTACTCTAGCGAGTTAGGAAGATTAAAAATCTTAGCCGTTTACGGTGGAACAGACATATCTAAGCAAATAAAAGCTCTTAGACAAGGTATTCACATTGTTGTAGGTACTCCAGGTAGAACACTTGACTTGATAAAGAGAAAGAAGCTTAATCTTCAGAATATTGCAACAGTGATATTTGATGAAGCTGATGAAATGTTATCCATGGGTTTTAAAGAAGATATGGATAAAATTTTGGAGGTAACTCCGGAAGAAAAACGAACACTACTTTTTTCAGCAACAATGCCGAATGAGATTCGCAGAATGTCAAAGAAATACATGCAAGACCCGCACGAAATTACGGTAATGCATAAAAATACAAGTAATGAAGATGTAGAACATTACTATTTTGAAGTTAGTGGTAGAAGAAAATATCAAGCACTAAAGAGAATTGCAGATATACACCCCGATATTTATGCTATAATTTTCTGTAGAACACGTGCTGAAACTAAAGATATAGCTGCAAGATTAAGTCAAGATGGTTATAGTACTGATGCTATACATGGCGACTTATCTCAAGCACAACGTGATTTAGTGATGAATAAGTTCAGGGCTAAACAAATTACTATTTTAGTTGCTACAGATGTTGCTGCAAGAGGGATTGATGTTCAAGAATTAACGCACGTAATTAATTATAACATTCCTCATGAAATGGACATATACGTACATAGAAGTGGAAGAACTGGGCGTGCTAATAATAAAGGAGTTTCACTTATTCTTGCAAGCTCAAGAGATAAAAGAAAACTTAGAGAACTTTCTAAGAAGATTGGTAGAAACATTGAACAAATGTCAATTCCTTCTGCTAAAAAAGTACTTGAAGTCAGATTAAATAAAAAAGCTAAGCAATGGCTTGAACATGAGCCAGACGCTGCTTTTGTAGAACAACATCTGCCTGAATTACTAGAAAAATTCAAGGATGTATCAAAAGAAGAATTTATAGCTAAGGTACTACATTCAGAGATGAAATCTATTCTTACTTACTATAATAAAGATGAAGATCTTAATAGTCCAGACAAATCTAGAAGATCACGTGATGATAGAAGAGGAGATGATAGACGTGGTGACCGAAGAGGAGATAGACGTGGTGATAGAGATGATAGATCTCGTGGACCTAGAGTACAATTTAGTAGATTCTATATAAACCTTGGTGAAAAGAATAAAGTAAATGCTAAAACATTACTTTCAATTATAAATAAATATACTCCAAATCATGAAATCGATGTAGGGAAAATTGAGATACTAAAAGCTTTTTCTTTCTTCGAAGTGCCTCAAGATAAAAGTGATGTTATAACTAAGTCTCTTAATAAAAAGAAATTTGGTGATACATCTATTATTCTAAAGCCTGTAGCAATCCAAAAACGTTCGGAAAAATCAGGGTTTAAAAGAAGAGGTTCTTCTGGTTCAGGAGGCGGAGATAGATCTAGATCTAGATCAAGAGGCTCTAGTTCATATAAAGGTAATTTCAAACCGAAAAATAGAGGTAAAAAGAAGTCATACTAACCGAAACTCGATTTATATAGATTACACTTTATAATTGCAGTTAAAATTCAGTAATTATCTAAAGAGAGTCAAGGAGAAAAGCATGACCAATCGATTCAGCCTTTAAGGCTGATGAAGTGCGACATAACTTCAAGTGAGCGATGTGCTGAGCAGCGTCGAGGTAAGAACTGCGAAAGCCGATGGACTAACAGGCCTTAACCCTGTTGAGCATTTTCGACGAAGAGTATTAAATACCATGTCTACTCTAATTTGTCGGATATATTCCATTATATCATCTCATTTTCTTCCTTCAGCCCATCTGAAACATC
>CAZMKA010000245.1:0-1132 GCA_964566605.1 uncultured Saprospiraceae bacterium
TAGATTTTGGAGTGAATAATAAACTTTATTACAACATACTTTCCTACTCCCCAAATAAACTTAAAATTTTGCAAAATTAAACAGCCTCTAATACAAAGTATAGAAACATTTGAGCATGATAAGAAAATATGCAACTTACTCTGTATAAACTCTTGTCTTTGCCGCCCTTGAAGCCCATTTGTGTAACACGAAACCATTTAAAAAAAAGATAAGTCAAAAGGCTGCTGTACGTGGCCTAAGCATTATCTTTGTGCTATGCAACATAAACTCACAGATTGGCTCCCAATTACTAAAAAAGAACTTGAACTTCGTGGATGGGATGAATTGGATGTCGTGCTAATTTCAGGCGATGCTTATGTTGATCATCCTGCTTTTGGTGCTGCAGTAATAGGTAGAATTATCGAAAGTGAAGGATTCAAAGTAGCTATCGTTCCGCAACCCAATTGGCAAGATGATCTTAGAGACTTTAAAAAATTCGGAAAGCCTAAGATGTTTTTTGGAGTAACATCTGGTTGTATGGATACCATGGTAAATCACTATACTGCATCTAGAAGAAAAAGATCGACAGACGCTTATACTCCGGGCGGAAAAGCTGGATTTCGTCCTGACTACGCAGTGAAAACTTACACTAAAATTCTAAAAGAAATTTACCCTGATGTTCCAGTTTTAATAGGAGGCATTGAAGCCTCTCTTAGAAGAGTTACACATTACGATTATTGGGAAGATAAGTTATTACCAAACATTCTAGAACAGAGTGGTGCCGACATGCTTGTTTACGGAATGGGTGAGATGCCGCTAAGAGCTATCCTCCAATTATTAAAAGCAGGATACAACTTAAAAGACATTACACATGTCCCACAAACAGCTTTCCAAATAGGTAGAAATGAAAAACTACCCAACGAAGAACTTTGGAAAACAAGAGCTTTACACAGTCATGAGAAATGTATGCGTGATAAAAAAGCATTTGCTGCAAATTTCAAACACGTAGAACAAGAAAGTAACAAAGTAAAAGCCGATAGACTAACTCAAGCTGTAGAAGATAGCAATCTCGTTGTAAATCCTCCCTACCCTCCTATGACAGAGGAAGAAATAGATGGCTCATTTGATTTACCATATACGCGTCTTCCTCACC
>CAZMKA010000245.1:1142-4305 GCA_964566605.1 uncultured Saprospiraceae bacterium
ACGTGGTAATATCCCAGCTTATGAAATGATTAAGTTTAGCATTAATATGCATAGAGGATGTTTCGGTGGTTGCAGCTTTTGCACAATCTCAGCTCACCAAGGTAAATTCGTTTCTTCTCGATCGGAAGAAAGTATCTTAAAAGAAGTAGATAAAGTCACGAGTATGCCCGATTTTAAAGGATATATAAGTGATTTAGGTGGGCCTTCAGCCAACATGTATAAATTAAAAGGTAAGGTTCAAGAGATTTGTGATAGATGCGTTAGTCCATCATGTATTCACCCAGTGGTATGTAGCAATTTAGATACCGATCACACGCCAATGACCGAAATTTACAAGAAAGTCGATGCTCACCCAAAGGTGAAAAAAGCTTTCGTAGGTAGTGGAATCAGATATGATTTACTCGTACCGTCGTACAATAAAAATCATAACGATAGCATCGAACCTTATATCGACCAACTCGTAAGTCGTCATGTGTCGGGAAGATTGAAAGTCGCACCTGAACATACTAGTGATGCAACTTTAAAAGTGATGCGTAAACCATCGTTTAAACACTTTCACGAATTCAAAAAATTCTATGATAAAGCTAATAAAAAACATAATTTAAATCAACCCCTTATACCTTATTTCATCAGTTCGCATCCAGGTTGTGAAGATCAAGATATGGCAAATTTAGCCGTGGAAACAAAGGACATGGGATTTCGTCTAGAACAGGTTCAGGATTTCACTCCTACTCCCATGACTGTTGCTACAATCATCTATTATACGGGTTTACACCCTTACACATTGCGCCCTGTTTACACAGCGAAAACTGATAAACAAAAAAAGAATCAACATATGTTTTTCTTTTGGTATAAAAAGGAAAATCAGAGAAGAATCAAGGATAAATTAATCAACCTTGGAAGAAGAGATCTAGCTGAACGTTTACTTGAACCAGTGAAAAAAGAACTTAAGAAAAAAGTCATCACAGCTCGGACCAAAAAATCTAAAGCGGATAATATTCAACATAAAGAATTTAGAAGATCAAAGAAAACTAAGAATAGGAAATCAAGGAATAAGTAAAAAGCTAAAAAAACTTTTTTATAAGGTAATTTCTATCATTATTTTCGGGCTCGAGCCCAAAGTTCTTTCGTCATGAAATTATAAAACTGTTTCACCTATTCTTTTGGCTTAAGCCAAAAGTAGATCAAAATATTAATTAGTTGAAATGAATAAAAAGCACAAAAAACACCCACCTGCGGATCGCTTAAAAGCATCAAACTATCACAGAAACGAGTTTGGCATATATGGTACTGATTGTGCTAGTATTAATACTTTTGTGACTAAAATCCAAGATCAACTAAGCGAATTCAAGACCGTTTATATTGATGCTGACCACAATGCTGAAAACCACAATACACTCAAACAATTCAACGAAAAACAGTTTCATTTCTCACATAAAGCATTCATTTTCAATCAAGATAAAGTACTTGAATCCAATAACGCAGATGTAACATTTGTTAACGGAAATCATTATCCCGCTTCTAATCAAATAGTATTCATTAACCCTAAAAAGGAAGCTTCTCTGTTAAGAAGAATAGATCAACTCGATTCTATATTTGCAATAATTATTGAAGAAAATGAAGACGAAATCTATTCATTTCTAAATGAAAAAATCAATAATAACACCTCTATTTACAAGCAAAGTGAAATTGATTCTCTGATAAAATCGATACGAACAAAAATGGAACACCCTCCTCTAAAAGCATTAATTCTAGCTGGTGGAAAAAGTATGAGAATGGGTGAAGATAAAACTCAAATTCCCTATAATGGAAAAAATCAAACACTTCATATTAAAGAATTATGTGAAGCTTTGGATTTAGAAACATTCATTTCACGAAGTAGTAATTATGAAGCATATGAACAACACGACATTAAAGATAGATTAGTTGAAATGGGCCCCTTGGGTGGAATAATATCTGCATTCATGAAAAATCGAAATAGTGCTTGGTTAGTGATTGCAAGCGACATGCCTTTTGTAACTAAGGAATCAATTCAACACCTAGTTAATCATAGAAAAACAAGTAGTTTCGCAACCACCTATGTATTAAATGAAAAAGCTTTTCCTGAACCCACATTTACAATTTACGAACCAAAAATCTATAAAAGAATATTGGAATTTTTAAGCTTAGGATATACTTGTCCTAGGAAAGTTTTAATTAATTCTGAAGTTCATAAAATCATTGCAAAAGATTCCAATGTTTTAAGAAACGTAAATACTCCTGATGAGAAAAAATCTGCTTTAAAAGACCTCAATAAATAAGTAATTCGTCCCCAAAGATTGAAAATGCTCAACCCATTAAAAGTTATATGAAAAATTAACTTATAATATATCATATTAATATGTGTTACAAAAATACATATTTATAATTTTAAAAACGTTTTATTGATTACATGTAAAATAAAATTTATGCATAATTTTTTCATAAATAAATGTATTTCAATTGATTACAAACGTTAAAAACATTACAATAATTACTATATGTTATTGCTGATGAATTGCTAACTTTTGTTTAAATAATGTCTTAAACTTGTGGAACGCAATTTATAAGTTATGAATATGATCAGTAAAAATTTAACTTTATTTATTCTTTTAATTACCATTTTTTTCTTTAACGCACAACTGAAAGCGCAAATTATAGATTATAATTTTCTATCAGATGTTGTAGTTTGTGAAAAAGATATTGAACTTGAAATTAGTGTAGAGAACATGTCCAGCGATACCATGGTAAATGGACTGATTGTCTTAGATTTTTCTAGTTTTCCAGGTGCAACTTTTTCTGAACTAATTAGCCAAAGCGCAGGTCCTACTGTTACGGCTGATCCTGCTGGAATTCCAACTTTTAGGTTTTCGGATTCTCTTTTTACAGGTGAAATAATAACATTCATTATTGGTATAGAAACTACTTGTGCAGCAGCAGGTACTATGCCTTCAATAAATGGCACTTTCGAATATAATACTCCCTCAGGTTTAGAATCTCAATCAACCTTATTCGATGCGATCAATGTTATTGAACCTGATCTTACAATTACAAGTTCAGCACCGAATAACATCAATGGTGTAATTGGGTTTGAATTTTCAATTACCAATACAGTGGTTAATGATGGGGCTGAAACGGACAGTGT
>CAZMKA010000246.1:0-4302 GCA_964566605.1 uncultured Saprospiraceae bacterium
ACTCTGCACTATTAGGAGCAATTGCTAATGCATTGTTCTTTTCTAGAATAGGAGCTAAACCTAAATTCACGTTAGAACAAATATTTAAAATGTATTCATCAACTTTTCCTCCGTCTCCAGATACTAAATCTTCAATAACTAATTCCCATGTTCCAAGTAACTCTTCTCCAACCATCTCAGATAAATCACCTTCGGGTTTATATTTAGCTGAATTTAGCATTGGGCACTGAATATCTGCAGGTGAATCTGAATCAAATCCTACATTGAAAGAAGTAGATCCTGCACATCTCTTGTCAAAAAGTGAAACTGTTTTTCCTGACGGAGCTTTCAAGCTTACTCTTAAATCCTTTACATTAGTATGAGTTCCTTTTAATAAAGTTACATTAACGTCACTTACCTGTCCATTTGCTACTATTACACTTTCTAGTATAGTTGTAGGCGTACCAGAACTTGGTAAGCTGACAGGTGTTTCATTTTCAACGTAATCTTTACAAGTTAAAGCTTCTGCTGCAAATGCACTTATTGGTGTCGTAAATGAATCTCCACATCTATTTATTCCAGTAATTCTCCAAAAGTATACTGTGTTTCTATCAAGTGGCTGTTCTATTGTATAAGCCTCTTCTGTTAGTCCTTCTTCATAAACTAGAATTGATCCAGTAGTGAAATTTGGATTGTTACTCATTTCAAATGTATAAGAATTTGCATCTGTATCTTCAACCCAAGTGAACGTTGTTACTATTTCAACACCACTTTCTCCAGGAGCTGGTGAAAGAACAGCAAGATCACTAAAGTCACCACTTATTAAACTAAGTTGAGC
This sequence comes from uncultured Saprospiraceae bacterium, assembly GCA_964566605.1. Taxonomy (GTDB): domain Bacteria; phylum Bacteroidota; class Bacteroidia; order Chitinophagales; family Saprospiraceae; genus JAHDFB01. The sequence goes on from CAZMKA010000246.1 coordinate 818, forward strand.
ATCAAGTTCGATTACTCTAGACTCTGTTGTTGCAGTTATGACTAAATCATACACGGATGAAAAATCTACACTTGAAGCGTCTATAATTAACTCACTTGATTCCCCTGGCATAACAGGGTTGTTTGTGAAAGAAAAAGTAGCGCCAGGAGGTAAACCGCTTGTTAAGTCCAATGTAACTTCTTCGTTAAAATCTAAAAGTTGACTTGTGTTTACCGATATTGAAGCTGTATTTGGTAAACATACTTCTTGAAAACTTGGTATTGCTGATGCTATAAATGTTGCTTCAGGTGGATCTTGAATATTTGAATTACCATTACTAATATCGAAGAAGATATTATCTGCAGCTTCTATCCACACACGTACAAAGTTTCCTTCCACTTGTGGAATATATACCCCATGTTCACCATCATTTGGCGTTGCTTCAGCTAATACATATGGATATGTTAATCCTCCATCATCCGATAATAAGATATTAACATGTTTGCTATTTACTAATTCACCATCGGTATTTGCTACATCCCATCTTACTGTATCCAGTGATCCTGCTACTAAACTTTCAGGCGTATTCGGATAAAGTACCTCAAATGGCCCTGCAGATTCAGTTGCAATAAATCTAGTTTCTACCCAATCAGCTCCACCAGCTGTTGAATTATTATCTCTTACTGTTAATCTCCATGTCATGTCTTTCTCATAAAATGGAATAACCTCCGTTTTATCGAAGTTTCCAGTAAGAATTTTAGTTAACTCAGGTAAAATTCTCTTTGACGTTTCATTCGGTACTTCCGAAACGAATTGTGGCGCATCTAATATCGGCTCACCTGGAGTCGTTAATGGTCCTAGGTCAAATTCCTCCCATGAGTAAGTTATGTTAGAATCTTCAGCATCAACAACATTTCCATCAAGTTGGAATGTTGTCTCATATGGAATATAAAATACTTCGTCTCCGTAGTTATGACTTACTTGAGGATATGTATTATCCGTTGTTATATATTCTGGGCAAGTATCTCCGAAACCATCTTGAGAAAAAGTTATCATTTGTTCGATATTTGCACCATGGTAATAGATGAATGGTGCACTAGCTACGTTTAGTTCTGATCCACAACCTCCAGCATAAGACATTATTGTATGCCCACTTCCTGGTTCATAACCAGTTGCTGTGCTTTCATTTTCACCATCACAGTGATTAAATGTGTGCGTTGCTCCGAATTGATGACCAATTTCATGAGCCGCAACTCTTGTTGTTATTATATCAAGGTTATTAGAATAGTGGCATGTAACTCCATTTCCTTTGTTTGGACCACATACACTTTGTAAAGAGGCAATACCACCTACATCACTACAACCACTTGTATAAACATGACCTATATCCCAGTCATTAAATGGAATGAGATTTCCTATGGCAACTGTATTTTGCCCTATTAGCTGTGCTCCTTGATTTGCATTAACATAAGGATCAGTGCTTGGGTTTAAGTGTATAATCTTGTCGTTATCTTCAATCAATAAAAACCTGATAGCTACTTCTTGCTCAAATATTTCATTCAATTTAGTTACAGACTCATTTAATATCATTAAAATCTCATCTGCATCTCCTCCTTTTTGCTGAGAAAATTCACCAGTCGTTGCTATAGCTAGTCGATAAGTTCTTAAAGTTACAACTCCTTCTGGAGTTTTTAAGTTTTTACTAGGAATGGGAGAGTTTTCGAAATTGAAAGACTCTAAAAATTTATCATTTTCTTCAGTAGTCACACCACATGATGGAAGTGCTGGAAGGCTTTTGCCATAATTTTTCGTGAAGTAACTTGCATATGTTTCAATACTTTCATCAGAATATCTATCAATGTAAATTTTTCCTTCAGGTGCACTAACACTTGCTGTAAATCCTATTTTTGATAATGCAATTCTTCCTTTTATTTTGTTGTCTTCTGTAGAAAAAACAAAATTTTGAATGCTTGGGTACTTTGCTGCTAAGCCATCTTCCATAATTTTTGACTTATGGATAAATATTTCTACCAAACTTCCATCAGGCATTGGTAAAGTTGTCGCTAAACCTTTTTGCCCTGAAAATTCCTCTGGCGCTTGTGAAACAAGTTTTGTGTATTTATCAACATCTAATTCGAATGTTTCGTATTCACTTACATACTCTATTACTTCGGATGCATAATGAGATATATCTTTTGTTTCAACTTTTTTCCAAGACCCTTGACCCATTAACATTGAGCTAGAAATCATAGAAATGAAAAGTATTATTAAGTTTACCCGCATATTCTTGTATTTAATTTTTAGATTATTGTCGTAAATATAGTAAGCTAACAGAGATTTAAACCTTTTTGATGTATGGATTTTTGTAATTCTTGCGACTTTGCATAGAAGCGTTCTTTAAAACATTAGCAATGTGTCGTATAAGCTGCTGATTTTTTGGGCTTAAAGCCCAAAAACTATTTTAAAAACTTGCCCTGATTTGCGCATTTGCAACATGAATGGTTCTAGTTGTTCCTGTCTTCCTTCCATTATAGTTTAAAGTCAAGTCAAAATTATTGATCAGTCTTTTTGTAAACCTGACCTCCCAAAGAAAATTGTTACCGTTTTGCAAACCTTCCAATACAACTAAATCGATGATCGCATTTCCTGCTGAATTGTACTCAATATTGTTATAACTTAAGTTACCATCTATCCTAGTTCTGTTTTTTGTTGAATAGCTAATCCCAACATTTGTTACAATCGAATTAGCTTGCTCTATGTCTAGAGTATTTTCTTTAAAAGTGTATCCCATATTCAGCCTAGTTTCTAAGCTGTTTTGGATTCTGTAAGAAAAAGCTAATTCACTTTTCGCAGTACTTAATGAATAATTATTAGCTGGAAAATTCAAGTTCGTTTGTGAACTGAATCCTCTGTCTCCAGTGATTGAAATATCTAGTTTTTTTGCAAAATTCTTACGTGCTTTTAACGTATAATTTTCACTATCCCTAACATCTGTTCCTGTTGTTAATAGGATTCCACTATTATTTCTTAAATAGACAAATTGAATATCATAAGCTGGATTCCCTCTATTCCAAAAAACAGATTGATTTATACTGCTTATAAAACTCACTAAATTTTCATCCGTCACATCAAATTCAGAAAAATTGAATGCAGGAATCCCTCCTGCTTGCCTATCTTTTCTACTTAATCGGATATTTGTTTGACTCGACAGGTTAGCTAATTTTTTCTTTATTAGGTTTTCGCTGAGTTTCCACTTTATAGGATTAATTAATAAGCTCTGAGAAAAATCTTGTTTATAAACTTGTTCGAACTCATTATTGAATAAACTAACACGGATAAAATTACCTTGGTCACTAAATGGAGCAATTTGAAATTCATTTTGGGTTTGAATACCATCTCCGTCATCTACCCATATATAATTTCCTTCTCCTAAAGCTACTTCTCTATAATCGAACTCGAGCTTAGGCTCCTGACCCGAATTGAAGTTAACATTACTCACTCCACGC
>CAZMKA010000247.1:0-4265 GCA_964566605.1 uncultured Saprospiraceae bacterium
TATAAATAAGTATTTTTATTTTTAAAAACCCGTAACACTATATTAGGACGGGACACAATAAAGTATTAAACTTACGCTCATATAGTAAATTATGAAAGCAAGCCACATAATAACAGGATTATTATTAGTAATCTCAGGTGTTTTTTTTGGGCTATCTTTAAGAAAAAAACCTACAATAACTGAGCCTCTTACTCATAAGTCACCTCAATTAGTTTATTCAAATGATGTTGAGAGCTTAAAGGAGAATGAGAAGAATACTATCTCACTATTTGACAACACAGTAAATTCAGTTGCATTTATTACTACATCAACATTAGAAAGAAGTTATTGGTCAAGAGATATTAATGAAATCCCTAGTGGATCAGGTAGTGGATTCATATGGGATACAAATGGACATATAGTTACTAACTTTCACGTCATTCAAAATGCTGATAAAGCAACAGTCACATTATACGACCAAAGTTCTTATCCAGCGAAACTTGTAGGAGCATCCCCTGAAAAAGACTTAGCTGTTTTAAAAATAGATGCTCCTTTGGAAAAACTAATTCCTATAATTAAAGGAACTTCAAGCGACCTACGAGTGGGACAAACAGCATTAGCAATAGGAAACCCTTTTGGGTTAGATTATAGTTTGACAACAGGAATAATAAGTGCATTGGGGAGAGAGATTACTGCACCAAGCAATATCCAAATCAGAGATGTAATACAAACGGATGCAGCAATTAATCCAGGGAATTCAGGCGGACCACTGATCAATAGCTCAGGAGAGTTAATAGGAGTTAACACAGCAATATACAGTCCTAGTGGAGCATATGCAGGAATAGGATTCTCAATACCAGTTGATGCAGTAAAGTGGGTTGTGTCGGACTTGATAAAATACGGTAAAATCAAACGAGCAGTACTTGGAGTAGAATTAGTTCAGAATGCGAAAGTGTTGCAAAGGTATAATCTAAATGGAGCATTGATATTAAATGTCACAAAAGGAAAGGGTGCTGAAAAAGCGGGCCTAGAAGGTATACGGCGAAAAAGAAATGGTCAATTATTATTTGGAGATTTAATAACGGGAATAAATGATATTAAAGTTGAAAATAATAGCGACCTTGTGCTAGCTCTTGAAGAGTATGACGCAGGAGATAAAGTGGTTGTTACTTTTTTGCGTGATGGAGAATTGAAAAAAGCAGACGTCATACTTGATGAAAATTAATACATGGATACTTTAAAAAAACTAATTCCTTCTTTACTGACTATTGCAAATTTAGTTTGCGGATTAGCAGTCTTGTTTTTGGATTTAGAGTATGCTGTTTACTTAATTTTGCTTGGCGCTTTTTTGGACTTATGGGATGGCTTAGCAGCAAGATTACTTAATGCACAAAGTGAACTAGGTAAACAACTAGATTCTCTTGCAGATTTAGTTACTTTTTGCATTGCGCCCGCTTATTTATTGTTTAATGTAATTGACAATCCATATAACATCATCTGCTTTGTAATTCCTGTAACAGGCGCATTAAGACTAGCAAAATTCAATATCTCAGACGATCAATCTTATTACTTTAAAGGTCTTGCTACTCCAGCATCAGGATTTTTATTCACAGGATTAATTATAGCTTATAATTACATTGAAAATATATCTCCTATTATCATTATGATGATAGTATTAATTACCTGTTTACTGAATGTAAGTAGTATAAGAATGTTTTCAGCTAAAGGTATTAAGAAAGACCCTTATTCTAAAATCTTCATTATTGCATTACTTGCCATCTTTGTGGTCGTATCCGTTATTAATTGGAAACTGGCTCTAATGATTGGTGTGGGATCATATATTTCAATGTCCTTGGTATATCACTATTTAATGAGAAAAGTAGTATAAAAATATAGTAGGACGAAGAATAGAGTAATTATACTCTCTCTATTTCTTAGGAAATCTATCAAAATAATCTCTTACTTCATTTGCATCTTCTGCTTTAATCTTGCCTGCGAGAATTAATCTGATTTCTTTACGTCTAGAGGCTGCCTCATAAAGCTTTTGTTCTTCATTGGAAAGAGGAATAACCGGTGGTACTTTACATGGCTTTTTAGTTTTGGGGTCAAGTGCAACAAATGTCATGAATGCGTGATTACTTTTTCTAGGATTATCACCTGTGATGTCACTTGCGAAAACTTCGATATAAATCTCAACTGATGTATTAAATGATCGAGTAACCATTGCCTCAATTGTAATTGCGTCACCAAGATGTATAGGCTGTGTAAATGATATATGATCCACTGATGCTGTCACTACATGATTACCACAATGTTTTGCAGCACATATTCCTCCGCATATATCCATCCATCTCATAAGATTCCCTCCCATTAGATTACCCAATGGATTTGTATCGTTCGGCATAATCAATTCAGTCATTATAGTCTTTGAATCTATTACCTTTTTACCTTTTAGCTCGCTTGCCATCTATTTTTATTGATTTTAACCGCAAATATATTTCTATCCTTAAATTCTATTCAATTTTACTTGAAATAACTCTTCAAAATGATCAAGAACTTTTGATTTCACTTCTTCGTAATCAAGTTCTCGTCCTAGTTCTTTGGAAAGACTTGTAACCTCCTTTCCTTCTTCTTGAATACCGCATGGTACAATAAACTTAAAATAATCTAAATCTGTATTTACATTAAATGCAAAGCCATGCATTGTTACCCATCTACTTAAATGAACTCCAATTGCACAAATTTTTCTTTTGGATTTATCATCATTAATCCAAACACCTGTATAACCTTCTATACGTTCGCATTTTACTCCATAATCAGCACAAGTTCGAATAATTACTTCTTCTAGATATCTAACATACTTATGAATATCAGTAAAAATTTCATCCATATCCAAAATTGGATATCCTACAATTTGACCTGGGCCATGAAATGTGATATCTCCTCCTCTATTTATTTTAAAGTATTCTATTTTTTCCTTAGCTCGTTTATTTTCATCAATCAATAAATGATCCTCACTCCCACTCTTTCCTAATGTATAAACAGGATTATGCTCACATAAAATGAAGGAATGTTGTTGTTTAATTTTATCTGAAGCGTCTTTACCTCTATTAGAAATCTTTAATTCCTTCATTCCTTCATGAATCTCTGTTTGGAAATCCCAAGCTTTTTTATAACTAATTCGCCCCCTATCTATTACATTTATTTCAATCACTACTTTTCATTTAATTGCTTAACATTTAACAGATTCAATGCATTGGTTTCAATTCCTTCAATTGATTTAGATACGAACCAGGAAGATTCATCATAAAACAAAAATATAACAGGAGCTTCTTCAATAAGAATCGCATTCATTAAATCGTATAATTTATATTTTTCGATTAAGTCTGTTTCTGATATTGAGGCCTCATATAAATTATCGAATTTTGAGTTAATAAATCTTGTATATCTTGGAGGTGCAGGATTTCCTGAATAAAACATTGATAAAAAATTCTCTCCATCAGGATAATCAGCAATCCAACTGGCTCGAAAAACATCTATTGTTCCTTTTCTCATACCTTCTCTTAAAGAAGCAGATTCTAGTAACTGAATTTTTGTATCAATTCCTAACCTTTCCCATTGTTTTGCAACGAATGTAGTGATGTCAAGATAATCTTTATTTGTATGTATAACAATCTCACTAAAGTTTTCGCCATTTGGGTAACCGGCTTCCGCCAAAAGGTCTCTCGCTTTCTTTAAATCATAACTATATCCCTCTACTTTGTCTGGATTATAGGAAGGAAGTCCTTTGGGGATAACCCCACTAATAGCAGGAAATCCAATATTATTTCGAAGACTAGAGAGCATGGTTTGTTTGTCTATTGCATAATTTAGAGCTTGTCTTACTTTCTTATCTTTTAATTCAGGTATATCATCAAGTTCTTCCAAATTAATCCCTAAATACTCGAAATTCAAATATGGACTTTTGTAAAAGTTAATCCGATCCCTATGTTTTTCTTTTAAATTCCCATCTCTATCCAACAACTCATTAATAAATGAAGATTCTAATCCATTAACAAATTCAAGGTTATCTTGAAGTAACTCAAGAAAAGCTACCTTTCTATCTTCTATAAAACTAGCTCTGACACCATCCAATAAAGGAGCTCCTTCGTAATACATTTCGTTTCGAATCAAGTATAAACCTTGGTTTTCAATCCATCTTTTAAACTTAAATGGACCTGTCCCTACAGGATTCTGTCTGTAGTCTTTGTTATAATATTCCAAAGCTTTTTCTGAAACAATAGAGC
>CAZMKA010000248.1:0-4224 GCA_964566605.1 uncultured Saprospiraceae bacterium
GAAAATGGTTGTATAAAAATTGATAGTATTGAATTAATTTCCGACTTCTCTACACCAGCTGCACCTTTCATTCCCGATTTATTACTGGATTGTAATTCACCAGATTCATTACTAGTTCTCTCTTCCTCACAAGACATAAACTATACATGGAGTAATGGAATCGATGAAATTACTGGTTTAAGTTATCTCATAAATTCTATGGGAACATATAATCTAAATATAGAAAGTGCACTGAATGGATGCGACACAAGTATTAGTTTTCAGGTTATTCAGGATATAGAAGCTGCTGTTCCTGAATTGATAAAAACAGACATAAATTGTATAGAAACAAATGCAATCATAGAAATAAGTAGTTCACAAGAAATCACCGATATTACGTTTCCATCAGACATTACTGATAATTCTAACCAATCTTATGAAACACAAACCGCAGGCATTAAAGAGTTTATTATAACATATAGCAACGGCTGTACAATTGAGGCATCAACCATCATAGAAATTGACACTGTGAGTCCTATATTAAGTGCGGTTGATTACACCTTTGCATGCATGAAAGAACCGCTTGCATTAGTGGTAAATTACGATATTGATTCCCCGGAATTCTTATGGGAAGGCCCGGATTTAGATAACTCAACAGAGGAGTTTATAATAACAGCAATTTCAGGTGATTATCAAGTAACTGTAACTAATTCAGAAAATGGATGTAGTGCTGTTCAAGTCATTCAAGTTTTTGACAATTCAACCTACATTCAAAGCGAAATCGACATCATTCAACCATTATGTTTTGGAGATTTACCAGGAATTGAATTGACTAATAATGGAGGAACAGAGCCTTATATTTTCGAACTAATGGATGCGGAAGGAAATCCTGTTTTCTTTGACGAAGTAATTGCTGGCACCTATGACATCCATGTTATTGATTACTTTGGTTGTGATACAAGTTATACTTTCACAATCAATGAAGTATTTCCTTTTTCAATTGAAACAGGTGATTCATATACTATAGTAAAAGGAGCTGATGCTCAATTAACAGCTGATACTGACTTGGAAGATGAGGATATCATGGAAATTATATGGTCACCATCCGCACCATTAAGTTGTAATGATTGCTTGAATCCTACAGCGAATGGATTAACAGAAGATACTTGGTTTACTGTTAACTTAATAGATAAAAATGGATGTGTAGAAACGGATAGTATTCTAATTCGAATCATTATAGAATATGAAATCTATATACCAAATGTTTTCACACCTGATGTCGATGGAAACAATGATAATTTTCAAATATTCAGCAATATTGCTGGTGCAGAAATTGAAATTTCAGATTTCAGGATTTATGATCGTTGGGGTAATAGAGTTCATGAAGAAGAAAGATTTAATTTGAATTCAGGGGGCTCATGGGATGGAATGCATCATGACAAACCAGCTTCGCAAGGAGTTTATGCATATACTTTTAAAGCACTTTACCCCGAGGGAAATGAAGAAGTATTTTCAGGTACAATTACTTTAATACGTTGATTAATCTGTGTTATACCATCTAAATGCTAAGATGTAAGAATTAAAAACTATTAATCTGATTTGTACAATAAGTACACTTAATAGAACTGTTAAATATGTATTAAATCCAAAGAAGTAGAATTGATGGATTTAAATATCTTTTTAATTTTATGAAAAAAAATAATATGAACAATACAATTGTTTGCCTATTAGTATGCTTATCTATTTTTGCATTTTCTTGTAAAAACTCCACTTCTAGTGAAGCAGAGATAAACAAATCTTCAGTAAGTGTGACAACTCCTGCAGAAACGAATAAAAGTAACTTAAAAATTAATTCTCAATCAAGTTCAGAATCAATTAAAGTAAGTACTGCTGGAAAAAAAGGAGAAATGACTTGGTATGGTATGGATGAAATAGAAGCTATGGTTTCTGATTCACCAAAGAAAATATTAGTAGATGTGTATACACAATGGTGTGGACCTTGTAAAATGATGGATAGAAATACATTTAGTAATGCAGCTGTTCAAAAAGCGGTAAATGAAAAATTTTATCCAGTAAAATTTGATGCTGAAGGAGCTGCAGATATAGTTTTCCAAGGGAAAACTTACAGTAATCCAAATTTTGTTCCAAACAAAAGAGGAAGAAATGCACCACACCAATTAAGCAAGTTTTTTGCTGTAAGAGGATATCCTACGCTGGTAGTATTGGATGAAAATTTCAATATTTTACACAAGATTGTGGGATATAAGCAACCAGACCAATTACTTGAAGCTATAGAAGCAATATAAAGAGTAAAAAACTCGTGCTACGAAAACACGAAAACATTTAAGACATTAGATTACAGCGTTTTTTCCTGCACATTAAAATAACAAAAAAGACCATTTCAATGTAGTTTTGAAATGGTCTTTTACTTTTTAGAAGGCTGTTTAACATTAGCTGCCAGAAAATATAAATCATCGTATTACGAGATTCTACAACTTAGTAATAACAACTATTACAGCCTATTTTATTGCTACTTTATTTGACGTAGAGCTTATTAGCTCATAGCTCTCATTCCTAGTTCTCTTTTATATAGAATAGGCGTAGGATATTCTTTATTTAATGTGTATTTTAATACATCAAAAGAAGTTACAATTCCTTTAAGTTCGCCTCTCAAGTTTACAACAGGTAAAGCATGAAAACGTCTGTCCATTAATAATTCAGCAGCTGTCCCTACTTTATCAATAGGGCTAATTTTACAAACATTTGTATTCATAACTTCAGCAGCACGAATTTGCTTATAACTTTCTTGAGGTTTATTTAATTTCCACAAATCATATGTGGTAATCAATCCAACTAATTTTGTATCTTTTACAACTGGAATATGATGTACACGTTGTTTCTTGAAAAGATCTTTAACTTCGCTTAAGGTAGTCTCAGGTGAAACACTTACAACACTCTTGGTCATTATGCTTCGGATTTGTTCATTCATCATAACTTATTGGTTTAATTTCTTTAGTAATAATACAAATAAAATATCAAAAAATAGCATAAATACAGATATTTATTTCTTATATGACGCACATTAAGTTATTAACGCTGCGTAATAATTGAAATTTGTAAAATATTATTTGGCAATTAATACTTTTTGTTTTCTGTCATAATGTCATACTTCTTTATGAATTTTGTACTTTTGCAGTCCGAAATTAAGGAATATGAGCTTATACAATGATAATCCTACATTGGATGACTTAGCAAAGACTATTGACAACTCAAAACAAGGTGAGGTGTTGACACTTGAAGATAAGAAGGAATTTGAAAAACACTTCTATATAGAATCATATGGATGTCAAATGAATTTCAGTGATTCCGAAATAGTAGCAAGTATCTTATCAAAGGAAGGATATGGTTCCACAAGAAATATGGAGGAAGCTGATCTTATATTAATAAACACTTGTTCAATTCGAGAAAAAGCTGAACTTACAGTAAGAAAAAGGCTTAGAGTTTTTGACAAATTAAAGCAAAAGAAAAAGGGAACACTTGTTGGCGTTTTGGGATGTATGGCTGAGCGTTTAAAAGAAAAACTTTTAGAGGAAGAAAAGCTTGTTGATATAGTCGTGGGTCCAGATGCATATAGGGATTTACCAAATTTGATTAATGCTGCAGACGAGGGAGATAAAGGAGTTAATGTCTTTTTATCAAGAGAAGAAACTTACGCTGATATTTCACCTTTACGATTAGGAACAAATGGCATTACAGCATTCATTTCAATTATGAGAGGATGTGATAATATGTGTTCGTTTTGTGTTGTACCTTTTACTAGAGGTAGAGAAAGAAGTAGAAACGCATTTACTATTGTTTCTGAGGCAAGAGACTTGTTTGAAAAAGGATATAGAGAAGTAACGCTTTTAGGCCAGAATGTTGATTCATTTAAATGGGAAAATCCGGAGACAAAAGAAACTGTAAACTTTGCCATGTTAATGGAAATGGTTGCTTTAGTAGATCCTTTATTACGAATAAGATTTTCAACATCTCATCCTAAAGATATTACTGCCGATGTTTTGCATACGATGAAAAAGTATGACAACATCTGTAATTACATACACTTACCCGTTCAGTCTGGAAATAGTAGGATTCTTAAATTAATGAATAGAACCTATGATAGAGAATGGTATATGAAAAAGATTGATGAAATTTATTCCATCATTCCAGAATGCGCAATTTCATCGGATATGATCACTGGATTTT
>CAZMKA010000249.1:0-1081 GCA_964566605.1 uncultured Saprospiraceae bacterium
GGAAGATATTATGTCACTCTAGATTTCATGGGTAACCCTATAATTAAACCCTCAAATTAGTCATAAATCTTGCGAAATTCATTTGATATTCTCCCTTTCACAATGACCCCGTATCTATCTCTTAGCATTCTTTCAGATATGCCCATCATTTCTGCTGTTACTGCTCCTGAAATTCCTTTTAAAAGACAAACTGTAGTCGCGAATGTATGCCTTGCCATATGCGTATGAATTGATTTATCTATTTGACAGATAGCAGCAATGGTTTTTAAACATTCGTTAGTATGCTGATTGCTCATGACAGGTAAACAATATTCTTTATCATAATTCTTGTATTTTTCAAGAATCTTTCTGGCATGTTTATTTAATGGAACGTCCGCAAATTTATTAGTCTTTATACGTTTGGATATCATCCACAACCCTCCATCCTCTCCTTTTTGAATATTATCCCATTTCAAATTTTCCAAACGACTGAATTCAGCTCCGGTATTACATGCAAATATAAACACGTCACGAACTTGATCCAGGCTTTTAATAAGAGTTACTTTTCGCATTTTCTTTAACTCTTTCTTTGTTAAAAAAACAATCCTAGTTTTTACTTTCTTAAAAGTCATTAAATTAATAGGATTATGATTCGTATACCCTTCCTGCATAGCAAATTTCAAAAAGCTGCTAAGTTGACTCATTCTTTTAGCAGCACTATTTACGTTCATAGATTCTAAAAGTTTGTTGTATAATTGATCACAATAGCCAACATTAATAGATCGAACCGGTACGATTAATTCTGGAAATCTTTTATTGTATATGTTAATAAAACAACTTAGTTTTTTGATAGTCCCATCAGCTAAATGTTTTTTTCGCTCAATGTATTCTTGAATAAGGTCTGTTATTAATATCCCTGGGCTTTTTATTTGAGATAAGGCATTTCTTATAGTATCGATGGAATGATTTTGAGCAATCTTTTTCCATTGTTTAATAACTTCATTCACCTCTTCGTTTTTCGGAGCAAATTGTATTTTACTATTAAAATGTTCTTTAGGAATAATAAAAGAAGTTGTAATATTTATCTGTGAATCTTTATCAG
>CAZMKA010000249.1:1091-4217 GCA_964566605.1 uncultured Saprospiraceae bacterium
CTTTATCAGTGATTCGACATCTCAGTTTATTGCGACTAACATAAAAATAAAGTTTCATAGGCGGGCATTTTATAATTCGTAAACGGCAAAAACGATTTGTTTACAACATATTTACAAATTTAATGAAAATGTATGAAAATGCGTGAAATGTCAGTTCACGAAAACCGCTCAACATAAAGCATTTGCAACACATTGAGCGGCTCTATAAAACCCAAGTGACCTCGGCAGGACTCGAACCTGCAACCCTCAGAGCCGAAATCTGATATTCTATCCATTGAACTACGAAGCCTATTGTGGGGGTAAAGTTAATCGAATTAACGACTTTATATAGTTTTCATTTCTATTTTTTATATGATCTATCAAACAAACAATAATTATGTTTTCAATGAGTGCTACTGGAAATACTTAATAAAGCCAATATTTTATTTACTACTTTTTTCTTGTTTAGAATTTTTAGCTAATTAAATAAGATTTTAAGATAAAAAATCAACCTAAGTCCAAATCATAAAATTCATTTAAAATCTACTAAACACATTATATTCAGGTATTCAATACATTACAATTGTTTTACATATGAATAAAATATTGGCTTCGAAATAATTTTATTTTTATTTTATTAATTCACTACTAAAAATCATAAACTTCTTTTATATTTAGAGCAAAGTTCATTTTTAATAGAACAACTTTCGGTTCATGAAAGTTATATTATTAACTAAATAGATTAATATGAATTACACAGTAGAATCTCCTTTTAATTTATCGGATACACAAAAGTCTACGATTGAAAGTAAAGTCAACAAATTGACTAACTTCAATAGTGATATTACTAATATTGATATCTACTTTAAACAATCTGATAGTCAAGTCAAAGGAGAAGTAGTTGCAGAGATAAGAGCCTTTTTACCAGGTCCAGACTTATTCACACAAAACAAAGCTAATAACTTGCTCAAAGCATTTAGTGGAGCATATGACAGCATGAAACGCCAAGCTGTTGAAAGAAAAAATAGATGGCGAGACAAAAAAGTTTCATAATCACAAAAAAAATATAAGTCCTTGAGTTCTCAAGGACTTTTTTTATGCGCTCCAATGAATTATTTCAAAGAGTACAATAACAACTTAGCTAATACCATTTCTATCAATTGATTTTTTGGGTTTAAACCCAAATTAGAAAAAACAACGCTCCACTCTACTCTATTAAATCTCTATCACATAAATTAGCAATAATAACGTTAGATTTTGGGTCCCAACCCAAAACATCATCATACTTTTCTTAACCAACCGCTTCCCTCTTCTTCTTTCGTTCCAAAAACAAATATGTCGCATATAAAGTAATAGCAAACATTGCAAGCTGGATCAACACCGTCCATATTGTCACATTATATTCCGCCTTTGTCCATATACTATCAACCTGTAAAACCGCATCATCATAGCTTACTGTCAAAGCCAATAATATATTATTCGCAGCATGAACACCAACCGCAATTTCAACTCCATTATCCCACACCGTCAAAATACCATACATGATCGCTGCACTAAGATAATAAGGCATCATAATATGCCAGCCAAATGCCTCTACCTCAGGATTTCCTAAATGTAATACAGCAAAAACTATGGCACTCATAAGTATGGCGAATGCAGGAACTTTCAACACATTATAAAACATTTGCATCAAGTATCCTCGCATAAAAAGCTCTTCAAAAAGAATTTGTATCGGTAAAATGAAAATACATATGAATAATAGTGGCAAAAATCGATTCCACTCCAAGGAAAATTGATAAGTTTCCGTATGAACTAACATGTCGATTACCGTGGATATAACATATAACATTGCCCATACACCAAAGCCAAAAAGCATGTGTTTCCATCGGAATTTTTGAAAAGCAGTAAAAATATGAAGAAGCTTTTTCTTATGTAAATACCTGTAACATAGAAGCAATACGATCACTCCAAATAAAAATCCAGCTAACATTGTTAGAAACCCTATATTCTGGTCCAGGCCTACAGCATTGAAATCATCAGATTCGATTACTTGATATATTTCTGCAGACGACATCCCTGAAAAATCACCACCATCAATGTACAACTCTGTAGGAATATAACCTAGTGGGAATGTAAAAACAAAGACAAGAATTATAGCAATTACATATCGCCACCAATGATTTCGACCTTTCAGTCCTAGAGATAAATAATTTTTCATAATGCTAAAGTATGCAAAATAACCCAAGTGTCACTAGCTGACAGTTTATTTATCTTAAGTTAAGATTAACGATTACTTTGTAACTATATTTGAAAATATCCCGTTAAAATCTCGAAGACATAGGATTGAAATTAAGTATATGTCTTTTATATATTATATATTTACCTCATAATTAAGAAATAAATAAAATGAATATTAAAAATTTGCTCTTTGCACTTGTAAGTGTATTTATGATTGGATCAGTAGCTAATGCACAAACTGAGATCGCACTAGAAGATTATACTGCCAAAAATGAAGGTTGGGAAGTAAATATAGATAAGGCTTATGAATTATCTCAAAAGACTGGAAAACCTATCCTTGCTAATTTCACAGGTAGTGACTGGTGTGGATGGTGTATAAGACTTGACAAAAGTGTTTTTCACACGGCTGAATTTAAAAAATGGGCTGCTGACAATGTTATCTTATTGGAACTTGATTTTCCTAGAAGAAAGAAGTTACCAATGCAGATTAGACAACAAAATGCGAATCTTCAAAAAGCATTTAGCATAACTGGATATCCTACGATATGGGTTTTTGACCTAGCGAAAGATGATGAAGGTAAATATGCTATCTCTGCTTTAGGAAAAACAGGATATGCGAAAACATCAAAAGAATTTACTGATGCATGTGATCGAATGATTGAACAACGTGCTGAAGAAGAGTAAAAGAAAGCAAATTTTACGAAATATATAAGGTTAACTCATTCAGAGTTAGCCTTTTTTTTATAAATTTATGACATGAATTATAAAGCCAACTCTCCCGAAGAATACATCAGTAAGTTGCCTGAAGAAAGACAGGAACCTGTTACTAGAATTTACAATATTTTCAAAAACGCTATGCCGGAAGGCTTTGAATACAAGCTGAATTATGGCATGCCAGCAGCAGTTATT
>CAZMKA010000250.1:0-2427 GCA_964566605.1 uncultured Saprospiraceae bacterium
AGGTTCAATCTGTATAATTACAAGAGGCAAAATGACCTTTTAAAATCCATTTCGACTAATACATATGTAGAGTGAATAATGCACTTGATAGCTAAAAAAAATGCCAACCTTGAACTAAATGCCAAAAACAAAATGCATGTTACTGTAAAACCTTGCTACCCCATGGCCAGTTGAAAACAGTGCATGCGTTTTTTTAACTAATTTAAGCTATGTAATTTTTATGTACGCTTATTTAAATTAATCTCGAAAACAGATTATTTATGTTAATTGAAACTTCATTTTCATTATACTCACAATAGTTTACGCTACTTTTCTGAGAAATTCTGAAAACAACACTTCTTACGAAAGTAAAAAGTTTAATGGGTAGAACAAGCTAAATGCCTTTATTTTAGCTTGTTCTTTTTTTTGGTCTTTAAGCCCAAAATGTTTCAACGTATTATTAGCTAATTAAATCTATCTCGTTACCAACCATTCTATTAGTCCTTACGTCTATTATAAAAATGTCTCTTTATGTATAAATCACTTGCCTTTGTTTTTCTTTTTTTGATATGTTTCAGTTGTAAAGACAATAGTAATCAATGTGAATATATTCATGTTATAGGTTTATCCGTAGAACCAATGAGTGAATCAATTTTGGTAAACTATAGTTTTTCGAACCTCGCTTTCGCTCCTATTGATCCTACACCTTCTCCCGAATTAAGCTGCGAACCCGAAACTATAGAAATATTGATTTCAAGGAATGGAGTGGATTTTGAAAGTGTAGTAACACTTGATGAAATTAGTGGATCATACCTTATCGAAAATTTGGAAGATTGTGAATATGTAACAGTGAAACTTGAAGGTCAACACCCTGATCTTAATACTGTATCCGCAACAAGACAAGCAGTTGTGGGAGAAATCGCGCTTCCCGAATTCACAAACAATCCTCTTTCAATGGAGGAATTTAATGTATCTCCTAATGCCGATCAAATGATTTATAGAAATTTTTCGAATGATTGGTTTCTTAGTTCATTGAGTAGTCCTGCAGCTGGTAATAATATATTTATTGATGTATTTAATGCAAGTTGGAATCCTATTCAAACGAACAAAGTAGCAGGAGTTGAAAACATCCTTGTACCTATTCTTCCTAATGTAAATGGTTGGGCCTCCAAATATCTAGTTGAATACGATCTAAATACTGGTGAAAAAGTGGTCTTACATGAGATAGAAAATAACATGGATTTCGATAATGATGTGTTTAAACCTGAACTTTATTGGATTCATTTTTTTAGTTACAGTCTTGATGGTCAAAGCATTTATTTCAAGTCTAACAAAGACAATGGTGGAGCCTCAATTACAGAACAAAAAGTCTTTGATAATATATGGAAATTGGATTTAGCAACAAAGGAAATTGAAATAATAACGGACTTCTTGCCTTTGAATTATGACCTGATAGATTTTGTTGAGGATCCGAAACAGCCAGGAAATTTTTATATCTCAGGTGGTGAAAGAGACGTTGAAATAGAAACAGATGAAAACAGCTACACAATTGATTTAGTTGACATTCATTATTTTAACGCAAGTGATAATTCCATAACACCTATTTTTGTGAGTTCTGAAGAGACTAAATATCTGAGTATTGACCCTAGTGGTGAAAACCTTCTTTTCACTACAGAAGCTTCTGGTATAACCGAATTGAGAAGCATAAATATTTCAAGTCAGAAACAAAAGCAAATTACCTTCAGTAATGAATATAAAGCATTAAAAGATTGGTATCATTTAAATTGGATTTCCAATACGGAATTCACCACTGTTGTTCGAAGAAATGGTGAGTTGAATTTTGCTAAATTTAATATTGAGTAGATGTGATTAGCGCAATGAGTATTGGCGTGGCTTTTTTGGTGTGTCGTCTCGCTGTGATGGATATTTCGCCAGCTGGGCTTAGGAAAATGTCTTATTGTAGGGTGCTGGATTTCCTTCGTTTAATGCTATAATGCCTTGGTTGGGCGCAGGAATGCTTTGCTTAAGGAATATTTGTTATATTTACTAATCCTAAATCTTATTTGAAAACATGTGAAATTCTAAATCAGAACTGGTATATCACATGCTTTCCTTTACTCAATAGAATTACAATGAAACAATATATCAGCTTATGCTTCGCTTTAGTATTTTTTACAATTGCGGAAGCACAAAACCTTGCCCTTTCAGGTACTGCAACTTCTTCAAGCAATGAACTTCAAGCTGCTTCAAATGCGATTGATGGGAATGGCGGTACACGATGGGAATCACAATTCTCCGATCCACAGTGGATTTCTATTGACTTAGGCACGAGTTATGAGATTGGTAAAGTAGTATTAAATTGGGAAGGTGCATATGCTAGTTCGTATGAAATCCAAGTAAGTGATGAGTTTGTCGCAATTATTTTCCCAAAAAGCACAGCAATCGGTA
>CAZMKA010000250.1:2437-4207 GCA_964566605.1 uncultured Saprospiraceae bacterium
TACTACAGCATTTTCTACAACAACAGGTGATGGAGGAGTTGATGAAATTTCATTGAATGAAACGGGAAGATATGTTAGAATGTATGGAACCGTAAGAGGTACAATTTATGGTTATAGTTTGTGGGAATTTGAGGTATACGAGGCATTAGATCCTGTAACTGTGGGTACATTAAGTGATCTTACTGTAAATGGTACTACTGTTGCTGGATTTACATCGAGCAAATTAGATTACACCATTCTACTTCCCTTAGGAACAGTTGATGTTCCCACAGTTGTAGCTACTCCTACACAATCAATCGCATCGGTTTCACTCAATAATGCACCTGCTTTGCCAGGCGCAACAACAGTTCTAGTTACTTCACAAGATGGTTTGGAAAGCAATACGTACACCATCAATTTCAAAGTAGAAATTGTGCCTGTAAATCAAACATTTGATTTGACCTTTGAATCGGGAACTGCTGGAAGTAACGCTGCAGCTTGGAATGTATTTGAAAACGATACTAATCCTCCATTTGAAATCGTAGACAATCCTGATCCGTCAGGCATTAACACAAGTGCTAAAGTGGGTAAATTAACTACATTAATAAATGGTGCATTTTTTGCAGGTTGCGAAACCCAACATGGTTCAATATGGGAATGGGTTTTGGATGAAACGACGACTACAATTACAATAGATGTATATAAAAGTGTGATTAGTAATGTAGGAATCAAAATGGTCAATGTTACTTCAGGGACTATTTTTGAATTTATACAACCTAATACTGTAACGGACGAATGGGAAACATTGACATACGATATATCCATCGCCGTTTCAAGTGGAGAAAATTATAATATAGATCAGATTGTTGTATTTCCTGATTGGGAATCTCCTAGAGTTACTGATAATGTTAACTATTTTGACAATATTTCATGGGAAGGATTGAAGTTACTTGATGCAATTACCGTTTCAGGAAATACCGAAAATGAATTTCCCAAAATAGGCGTTTATCCTAATCCATCTCAAGATTTTTGGAATATAACATCCAGTGAACAAGTTTTAAATTCAGTTATTTTATTTGATGCTTTTGGGAAACAAGTTCTTGAAATACAACCAACTTCGCCAAGTGTTCAAATTAATGCTTCATCTTTAAATGCTG
Source organism: uncultured Saprospiraceae bacterium (assembly GCA_964566605.1). Classification (GTDB taxonomy): domain Bacteria; phylum Bacteroidota; class Bacteroidia; order Chitinophagales; family Saprospiraceae; genus JAHDFB01. The sequence continues at coordinate 3,574 of CAZMKA010000250.1, forward strand.
GATTGTACTTTGCTTTATTAAAAACAGATGCTGGATTTAAGACAGTCAAGTTGATTAAAATGTAGAAATAGGGTTCTGGAAAGCTGATATTTTAAGAGGAAGTTATATGGTATTAATTTTGGGCTTAAAGCCCAAAAAACATGCACATAATCCTATCTTTATACATTCAACAAACACACACGCTGATAAATGAAACCAGGTATAATTCTTCTCATTCTATTTCATACTATTCCCCTATTCTGCCAAGTTTCTACAGAACTAGAGCATTTTATTACGATCGGCGGTGAGGAATTTCATTACACTGAATTCGGAGAAGGCGAGCAAGTGGTACTTTTTCTACATGGTTTTGCATTATCAAGTCTATCGTATCGAAAAGCAAAAGAACATTTTGATCCATTAAAATATAGACTACTTGGCCTCGACTTGAAAGGATTCGGGTTTTCTTGCAAACCAACTTCCTCTGATTATTCACTCGAAAAACAAGCTACAATCGTTTCAACATTTTTGCAAAAAATGCAAGTAAATGAAGTTGATTTAGTTGGTCATTCATATGGTGGATTGGTATGTATTTATTTGAATTACAAGCAAACATTAAATCAATTTCCATCCACAATCAGGTCAACAACCTTAATAG
>CAZMKA010000251.1:0-4168 GCA_964566605.1 uncultured Saprospiraceae bacterium
CTTCAGGTCCTATCGTAGCTGCAATTCTAGAAAAGGATAATGCAGTTGCTGATTTTAGAACGACTATAGGAGCTACGAATCCAGCAGAAGCTGCAGAAGGAACTATAAGAGCATTATATGCTACTAGTATAGGTGAAAATGCCGTTCATGGTTCTGATTCTGATGAAAATGCAAAAATTGAATCTGATTTTCATTTTGCAGGTACAGAAGTTTACAGCTAATTGATTTCAATTTGGGCTTTAAGCCCAAAATCCAAGAATAACATTTTACACTAAATATGTCATTATAACTATGACTAATCAAAAGTAAAATGATAAAATATAAAGCATGGCAGAATATATACTGCTGTGCTTTTTTTAGCTTATTTCAACTGTATTACCAAGAAATTTAGGAGTTGTACCTAATATATAAACATCCATTATTGCTTTAACTCTCGCTAACTTTTCTCGAATAAAAGTCTTAGGTGAAAACGAGAATGAAACACTTTTAGCATTAAATGCGGTCGCCTCTATCCCATTTTTTCTTGCTATAAATAACGCTCGTTCGTTATGAAACTTTTGTGAAATAATTAAAAATTTATCTTGTTTGAACACCTTTTGAGCACGTATTACTGAATCGAAAGTGCGAAAACCTGCATAATCTAAAAATATATCATTGGAAGGAATTCCAGCTTTAACTAAATCCTCAAACATCATTCTTGGCTCATTATAAGCTAATGTGCCATTATCACCAGATACAATTATTTTACGAATCTTTTCGGTGTTATATAAATGAATAGCAGCTTCAAGACGGTATTTGTAGAATTGATTTACGTGTCCACTTGAAGTATATTTACTAGTACCTAAAACAAGACCTACATTATTAGAAACAGTTGAATCATATGAGTCTGAGGCGAATTCACTGTAGCTGCTAATATACTTATCACTGCATAAAACAAGTAATCCCAATGCTATTAAAACAAGGAAAGACAGTTTAATCGTGTTTATAAAGAATCGGCTCATACTACATATCTAACGAATATAAAACAAAATTTATCGCCTTATCCCCTATTCATTTGTCAATTATCCCCATTTTTGTCTTCAATTAGATATTGAGTAAGAATGGATATTTTAAGTCTTAGTGAATTAGGAAAGCATATAAAGCAAGTTATTGCATTGAATTTTGTCGATTCAATGTGGATTGCATGTGAGATTTCCCAAATTAATATGAGTAGAGGTCATTCTTACCTTAATTTAGTAGAAAAAGATGAACATACTGATGAAGTTATAGCATCAATGAGTGCTTCGATTTGGTTCAGAGATTTGCAATTTATTCGTAAAAAACTAGGAATTGTAGCTGATAAAATTCTTCAAAATGGAATGGAGGTAAAGCTCAAAGTTGAATTGGAATTCCACGAAAGATATGGATTGAAGTTAGTTGTAAAAGATATTGATCCGTCTTATACATTTGGCCAATTGGCAATTAACAAAGAGCAAATCATCCAAAGACTTAAGGACGAGAATAGACTGTCTTTGAATAGAGCACTCCCCTTTCCTACTGTAATCCAAAAAATTGCAATTATTTCAAGTGAAACAGCTGCTGGTTTAAAAGATCTTACCAATCAGCTAGAGAATAATCAATTTGGGTTTACATACAAAATCACTCTTTTCCCAGCAGCAATGCAAGGCCAAAGAACTGAAATGGAAGTTATTTCACAATTAAGAGAAATAAAAAAGATAAATAATTTCGACATAGTAATATTGACAAGAGGAGGTGGATCTAAACTTGATTTAGCTGCATTTGATTCATACCATATATCAAAAGAAATAAGTGAAATGAATATTCCAGTAATAACAGGAATAGGACATGAAGTAGATAGTTGTATTGTTGATTTAGTAAGTGCTGTAGCTTTAAAAACACCTACTGCTGTTGCTAACTTTATTATTGATAATAATGCAAGTTTTGAGTCTGAACTATACAATATGTTCATCAATATGAAATTTATTGTAGAACGAAGACTTCAAACAATGAACAAATTCTTAGATCAATATAAGGATAATTTGAAATCGCATTGCAATCTTATTAGCCAGCAATATCTGAATCAGATACATAATTTTGAAAACCTGATAGAAATAAATTCTCTAAATAAAATAAATTCATTGACTCAACGAATTCAGTCAATAGAAAACATTCTCCATATATCTAGTCCTGATAATATATTAAAAAGAGGATATGCCATTCCTTTTGTAGACGGCAAAAATATAAAGTCAGTTAAAAACGTAAAACCTGAAGATAAATTGATTCTTAAGGTTATTGATGGAGAAATAAATACAATAGTAAAATGAAAGAAAAAATAAACTTCGATAGTGCTTTTGAAGAACTTCAAACAATACAAGATAAAATTCAATCCAATGATGTAGGAATTGAAGAATTGTCTCAATTGATAAAACGCGGGTCAGAATTAATAAAATATTGTAAGAATAGATTACGTTCGATAGAATCAGATATCAATGATGCTTTCAATGACGAGCAAGAATAGAAAAATCCAGTTTTAAATTATCTTTTGAGTTTTAATTGCAGGATTGATTTATTCTCAGGAATTTTTAAAACACTTAATATTTTATCTGTAACTAATGCAATATAAATTCCAAGCAAGGAACCTGCTAAAACATCTTCTAAAAAATGATTTATAAGATATATTCTACTAATTGCTGTTCCTATTGCTAAGAAGACTGCAATCACTGTAAACCATTTCTTCTTAAAGATTATAGATAAAGATAACATTAATGCGAATGCAGCAGTAGCATGTCCAGAAGGAAAACTAGTATACCCCGTTTCAGGAATTAAATATTCAATAAAATGAATTGAATCAATTAGTTTATTTTTTGTGTAAACTAATGCTGGTCTTGGAAATGCAAAAAACATCTTTAAACTACCTGAAATAAGTAAACTTAATATACCAACTAATCCTACCTGTATACTAGCCCTATAGCTATAAAATAAAAGAAGAAATGCCAATAAAATGAAAACTGGTATCTCAACTATTTTTGTAAGGATAAAAAAGAAATAGTCTAAAAATTCATTGTGGTTACTATTTATAAATAGCAAGGTTTCCCCTTTGAAAGTATTGAGAACAATACATATGCCTAGAATTAATACTAGACCATACAAATAAAAAAATGAATTAATATTTCTCAAGAAAAAATAGACTTTATATTAAAACTCAATGCACTATCTTGAATCGCTTTGTAAGTAAAATAAAACGAAAAAGGCGCAATTACAAAACATGGTAACCAAGCACCTAATATAGGTGAAAGTGCACCATTACTCATTAATTTTTCCCCAAGAATATTACTGAATATAAAGACTACGAAAAAAACTATTGCTATTAATAATGGATAACCAAAACCACCTTTCCGAACAATTGAACCCAATGATGCTCCAATAAATATAAATAGAATACAAATTAAAGCCCAGCAAATTTGTTGATGTAACCTTAATTCAAATCTATTTTTACTATAAGTTGTGCTAGCAGTAGAAGACTTTATTCCTCGATATCTTTCTTTGAGTGTTTGAACTTGTGATTTTGCTCTGAAAATAAAATTCCTAAGTTGAGCATCTTTTATAGTATATGCTATAGAAGACATAGTATCCATAGAAAAGGTATCTTTCCTAAATGCTATTCTTTCCTGATAAAACAAGTCGCTTTTCCCTTTCTTTTGATTTTTATTCTTGACTACCCTACTTTTTGTATTGATACCAGAACTATATTTGTCCTCAACTGAATTTATAGTTTTTTTAGCTTTGCTTGATGGATTATAGGTATCAGGGCTATCCTTAGAAATTACAATTTTTTCATCGCTCTTATCTCTTTTAATAATATCTTTTGCTTCTTCTTCAATTGACTTGGATTCGCTATCTATATTAATAGCAACCATGTTATTAAAATTATACTTAGCAGTATTAATTTTCTCATCAATCTTAATATTCATCGAATCGATAATTCTTTGCATTTGAAATGAATTATATAAATCATGTTTCCTTCTACCAAGTGTGTTGGAACTCAATGAAAATTCAAAGGCCGACATATCGAATTGCTTTATATATTTATCAAAATATATTCGCATAAACTGATCTTTATCTTTCTTCGATTTCGTATTTTTTCTTTCCATTTCAGAATACTGCACAC
>CAZMKA010000252.1:0-4161 GCA_964566605.1 uncultured Saprospiraceae bacterium
CACAAATCGGTAACAGTGAATAATCTTGTTATTGTGATCGGACAGGTCATCCCATCGTTTACATCGATATACGTAATGCTTTGGATGCCACATTCATCGTTTACTGCACTCCCACTCTCCGCTAAGTACTCTGTTTCTGTAATTGTTACTAACGTTTCGCTGTAAGCTAAAGCTGCTGAACTACCATTCAAAATATCTCCAGTATCACAACCTTCCACAATTATATCGATGGGACATGTAATCGTAGGATCTGTTGTGTCATCAATTTGAATGGATTGTTGACATGAAGTTGTATTATTGCACAAATCAGTTACAGTGAAAGTCCTAGTTATTTCAATAGGACATGAACCAGTTTGATTATCAATGTAAACGATGCTTTGAATTCCACATGCATCATCAATTGCACTTCCTGATTCAGCTAAATATTCAACCTCAGATATTGTTATGTTAGTTTCACTGTAAGCAAGAGCCGTTAAACTCCCATTTAAAATATCATTGGTATCACATCCTTCTATTACGATATTAGTAGGACAAGTAATTGTTGGATCTGTTGAATCATCTATAGAAATAACTTGTTGACAACTAATAGTATTATTACATAAATCTGTAACAATAAAAGTTCTAGTTACTTCAATAGGGCAAGTTCCAAAAGTTACATCTTGGTAAGTTATTGATTGTATTTCACAATTATCAGAAACAGAACCTCCTTCAGCAACAAAGTCAGCTTCTGTAACATTTGAAATTGAAGTACTAAAAACTAAACCATTTATTGCCGTCTCATCACAACCTTCAAGTGTTTCATTTGAAGGACAAGTTATAGAAGGATCAATATTATCATCAATGGTAATAAGTTGATCACAGTAAACATAATTTCCGCATAAATCAGAAATACGATAAGTTCTTGTTACGACTTCAGGACAAGTATTGTTATCGCTTACTTCATCAAACAGTCCAAAAGTTGATTCTTGTAAATCACAATTATCTACGGCCATACCACCTGCATCAACAAATTCTTGAAAAGTAGCATAAGGTGTATGTTCATTTACTGAACACACTGCTATAAGATTAGGTGGACACGAAATTGTCGCATCTTCTGTATCGTTAATTATAATTTGCTGTTCACAAGTAGTTGTATTGCCACATAAATCAGCGACTAGATAAATTCTTGTTATGGTTTTTTGACAGTTTAAACCATCATCAACTTGACTAATCATGTCAAATGAAGCTTCATCAATTTCACAATTATCAAAAGCAGAACCTCCACCTGATATAAATTCAGCATAAGTATCATAGGGTTCAACATCTCCAATTGTACAATCAGATAAAAGATTAGAGGGACAACTCATAATAGGATCGGTCACATCATTTATGATAATTTCATGCTCACAAGTATTCGTATTACCACATAAATCAGATATCATATAAATTCTTGTGATCATTTCTGGACAAGAATCACCATCTGAAATTTGAGCGATCATTGCAAAAGATGATTCAACAATATCACAATTATCACTTATAAACCCACCATTGGATGTAAAATCATTATAGTTGACATATGCAGGAACTTCAGAAATATCACATTCTGTAGTAATAGCAGCTGGACAATCAATCACAGGTAATTCTAAATCATTTATTTCGATTAATTGGACACATGTCTGTGAATTACCACAAAGGTCATAAATTCGGTAAGTTCTTTCAATAATTTTTGGGCATGAGCCCCCAGTATCATTATCACCTACATGTTCAAAACTATTTTCATCTATACCACAATTATCACTATAAGTTCCGCCACCTGCAATAAATTCAGCAGCTAAAGAGAAAGCAGGAGCTTCAGAAATATCACAAATAATATTTATTTGAGGCGGGCAATTAATTTCAGGTAAAATATTGTCATCTATAATAATTTGTTGAGTACAAGTTGATGTATTACCGCATAAATCAGCAACATAATAAGTTCGTGTAACTGTTTCAGGGCATGAACTTCCGTTAGTTATTTCACTTACAAGACCAAAATTATCAGGATCGATAGCACAATTATCAGAAGCAGAACCTCCTGCAGCTAAAAAATCAGCATAAGTAATGTATACAGGCAATTCTGTTATTTCGCAAACTAAATTAACAGTAGGCGGGCAATTTACTGTGGGTGATAGCTCATCATTTATAACTATTTCTTGTTCACAAGTATTTGTATTACCACAATCATCAGCAATAACATAAGTTCTTATTATGGTTTTGGGGCAATCCAAACCATTATCAATTTCAGAAAGTAAAGAAAAAGATGATTGATTAATTTCACAATTATCGGTTGCAGATCCTCCTGCACTCACGAAAGCATTATAATCAGAATAAGGAGGAAACTCCGAAATACTACAAACTGCATTTAAACTTGAAGGACAGGTTATTATTGGTAATTCATCATCTTGAATTATAACTTCTTGAGTACAAGTCATGCTATTTCCACATAAATCGTCAACTCTGTATGTACGAGTTACAGTTTCAGGACAAGAGTTATTATCACTTACTTCAGATATAAGCGCAAATGAATTTTCATCAATTTCACAATTATCAGTAGCTGTACCACCTGCATCAATGAACTGCTGAAAAGACGAGTATGAAATTGCTTCATTGATTGAACAAACAACATTTTCTTCTGGTGGACAAGACATCGAAGGATTTTCAGTATCGTCTAAAGTAATTTCCTGTGTACAAGTTGAAACATTTCCACATTCATCTTCAATTGAATATATTCTTGTTACAATTGTAGGGCAAGTATTTACTGAAACAACTTCAGACTGTAAAGCAAAACTATTGGTTAACAAATTACAATCATCGGAAGCAGAACCCCCAGCGCTAACAAATTCAGAAAAATCTGTATAAGCCGGAATTTCAGAAATATCACAAACTCCTGTCAATCCACTTGGACAATTAATTTCAGGTGCATTACCACAAACAAATAATTCTAGACAAACAGGTTGAGTAAATCCAAATTCATCTTGTACTTGAACTGTTATGTTATCTAAACCTGTATACCCCACTAAACCAGTATATGTAAAACATAAAGACATATTAGGGATTTCAATATCACCTGTAGTAGGTGAATCGATAATTGCTGATATCTGTTGGTTACCAGAACAACTATTAGCAACAATACAATGTTCTAATTCTTGGCCACCACAAATTGTATCAACAAAATATTCAACAGTAGGAGCGCCAGTAAAAGGATCAAATATTTCTACTTTATCTTTAAAACTTGTCAAATAACCAAATGTACCTCCTCCACTATTTCCTACGAAATGAGAAGCTGTGAAAAGTTCGTCAGATTGAATAACATTTGTATTACCTGCAGGTAAAATATCACCATCGTCGAATGTTACAACTCTATGGGTAGGTGTTCCTGGTATAGTTTGAGCGGTTGTAAATGCAGTATAGGCAGAACCATTCAATGTTAATGAAGACAAACCTGCAGTAGGAATAATCACACTAATCAAGTTCGTTGTTGAACCAGGGAATCGAGTAAATTCTATATAAGAATCACCCCTACAGCCGTCAATTGGCGCTGCAATTGCCATGCCTTCCTCACCATTATTTTCGACACTACCAAATTGATATACATATGCAGGATTCGATGTAGAAATTGTATGAGATGAAAGATTTGGCGTAGGAATAAAGTAATTATAAAATTCACCTGGATTTAATGTAGCAACAGGAGCTGCATTACCATCAATAAATACGTTAGTATTTGCCGCAATTGCTACAACAGCAGCATAATTATATTCACCAGGATTATTACCTGCGCTATTATCTATTCCTCTCGTTACAACATAGTCGGAACCAATTACACAAGTAGGAACAATCTGGTCAATTCCAGCATCTCGACCATGAGATTTACATTTTCTAGTGTGCGAAGAACCAGAAACAACAGCAATTGGCTTATTCGAAGTTACTAAATCTCCAGTAACCGTTTCATTATCATCCGTACGAATTAGGTATGTTTCATCAGCATCAAGAACAATTGAGAAGTTAGTATTGGTTTGCCCAGCCATAACATCTTTAGTTTCAAAAGAAATCGTAGTATTATCTTCTACTGCCATTACAGATATAAAATGGTATTCATCCGTACCAGGGTTGCCACATACAACAGTTTGGGACCCTACCCTAAAT
>CAZMKA010000253.1:0-4137 GCA_964566605.1 uncultured Saprospiraceae bacterium
ATTCAGACCCTTCCAATGCGGGGAAGTTTAATGATAATATCTCAAATATTATATTGGATGATATTCCTAAAATACCCATTAAAGAAACCCATTGACCAAAGGATATGCCTACTAAAATCAGGATTGCAATAAGCTTGCCGAAAGGTATATTGTTTTTCATCGCATGTAAAGCTGTATCACCTGATGCCAAAGCAAACTTACCATATGCATGAATTAAGATTCCTGAAAAGAAACAACTTAATAACAACACCTATAATAATTGCATGCCATATTTACTTCCTGCCACAATCATCGATGTTACACTTCCGGTTCCTATCGTATAACCTATTGCAAAAATTCCAGGCCCAAAGGCTAAAACAAAGCTTATGAATTTTCTTATCAGAGATTTTTGTTGAACACTTCCTTCGTTAGCCATTAGTTTTTTTTGAAAATTTTGAGTTAATTCTGCTTTGTAGAATCAAAAATAATAAAGCTGTCCATTTGTGCAACTATAATTTAGTATATGGTGTATATTTCCGTATTATTTTTTGGGCTCGAGCCCAAAAAGATAAACAATAAAGCTTCTTTTTTTAGTGTAAATTACATATATAATTTAATATGCCTATACTGAGATAAATGAATATTTTGTACTTTGCGTTACGATATTTAAACCGAATCTAACTTATTGATAAATGAAAAAATTCTACACGCTTTTATTTTTCACGCTTTTTATTAGTTCGATTAATGCCCAGGAAGTAGGAGATACTATTCGCGTGAAAGCATTTGATTTCAGTAGTTCGACAAGAGATACTGTTATTGATTTCCCTGACCTAAATCCAGCAATAACATACGAGAAAATCTTGCTTAAATACACCATGCGTTGTCACGATGCTGCTGTGAATCCTGGTGACAATTCAACAGGTTGTGGAGAGTGGGATTATTCATGTAATACTTATCTTATAGATTCATCTAAAGTTGAACAATTTGCCACAACAATTCCAAGTCATTACATATCGGATTATGATGAAGCGGTTTTTACATATAAATCAACTCCTGTTTTTAATTACAATCGTTCTACGTCATCCATTTTGGATGTAACCAATATTATTTCAGAAGAAGAAGGAGTAATTGGTGGAGACGAAGCAATTTTGTCACAATCGATTAATACAGAAAATATTATAGGGAAAACGCATTATCTTTTTACAGCAGAAGAACTATATGATATAGGTATGGTCGCGGGCGAAATCAATGCGATTTCTTTAGAAGTACTTGAAGATGCAGGGATTGCGAAGTTTTTCGAAATCAATATGAAAAATACAGTAAAAACAGAGCTGAATGGTAATGTGGATTTAAGTGGATTTACAAAAGTCTTTTATTCCACAGTACAATTAGCACCTTCCCAATTAAATAAATTTCACCTTCCTACACCTTTTATTTGGGACGGAACTTCGAATGTTCTTGTCGAATTTAATTTCACCAATATAGATGGAGTAAATCCTGAAATGACTTCAGTAAAAGGAGAAGAAACCACAGTAGTAAGTGGTTTACATAATGAAGATGACGGAGAAATAAGAATTACCAATAATGGTTATATAGAATGTGATGACTATTATGGTATTCAAGGCAGTCAAACTAGAACGGTGGAAATGTGGGTAAAGACTTCAGATACAAGAAATTCAGAGATTTGTGCTTGGGGTGCTTTAGAGACAGGAGCAAAATGGACTCTTCGATTACAAGGAGGTAGATTAAGAGTAGAAGTGCAAGGCGGAAATACACAAGGATCAACTCCCATTAATGACGGTGCATGGCATCATATTGCTATTGTACAAGACGGTGGTACATTGTCAAATATAAAGTTTTACATTGATGGTGTGTTAGATCAAAATCAAGTAACAGGGACACTTGCAATTAACACAATATTGAATGAAACAATACCTTTACGAATAAGTAGAGGTATTCAAAATAGATATTTCGAAAGCGTAGTGGATGAATTTAGATTATGGGATACTGCCTTGGATCAAGAAACTATTGCCAATTGGATGCGATTAAAGTTAGATGAATCACATCCGAATAATGAGAATTTACAATTATATTATGAATTCAATGAAGAGGGCACAGAAGTTTTCGATAGTTCAGTATATGAAAGAGATGCAAAAATTGTAGGATTAAATGTTCGTATGTCACAAACTAATGGTGCAGCATTATTCAAGGACTTTAGTTTGCAAAAGCAAAGACCAAGAATGCATTTCTATCAAGCTGAATATGAATTCAATGAAGTAGAATTAACGATAGATAAGCCAATAGCCAAAGAACCTCGTCATTTCGCAATCGAACGAACAATTATACCAGGTGATCCTATAGTAGTAAAAGACGATGAGATTCAAGTTTCTCCCACTGTTGAAATTTGGACTGTTGATCAAACAATTTTTGATGAGACTACTGGCGCAATAATAGAAACTACTGAATTAGAAGAAGATGGAGTAATTAATATTGTTGACCTTGGATACACACGAAGATTTCCTTTTTATAATGAGTTGGTTTCATTCGTAACTCCTTATGGATTTTTCCTAGACCTTGGGCCAAATGGAGAAACATGGTACATGGATATGTCTGATTACGTATCTATACTAAATGGAAAAAGACGAATCCAAATGACTTTAGGTGGGCAGAATAATGAAGAGTACGACATGGAGTTTCAATTTATTGTGGGAACGCCGCCACGTGATGTAGTGCAATATGATCAAGTATGGCAAGGAACTAATAGAATAGGGATCGCACGTATAGATCAAATTCTTGACGATACAAAGTTCGCTCCATATTCCTTGCCGCTTTCAGCAGATGCTGAAACATTCAAGTTGAAATCTTCCATAACAGGACATGGTTCTCAAGGTGAGTTTCAACAAAATGGAGGCGCAGTATTTCATAACATCGAAATGGATGGTGAGCCTGTTTTTATTTGGGATGTAAATCGTGAGTGTTCATTCAATCCTATATTTCCACAAGGTGGCACATGGGTGTATGATCGTCAAGGTTGGTGTCCTGGTGAACGAACATTCATGAATGAACAGGATTTTACAGAAGTGGCTACTCCTGGTGAAGATATACTAATTGATTATTATACTACCGCTCCACCCGTTGCGACAGGTGATTATAGATACCACGTTGCACATCAAGTTGTAGGTTATGGAGCACCAAACTTCAATCAAGATGCTGCCGTAGTTGCAATTACTGCACCTAACAATACAGCTGAATACAATAGAACGGGTAATATATGTGCCAATCCTACCATTGTAATTCGAAATACTGGTGCAACTGAGCTTACTGAATTAACAATAACATATTGGTTAAATGAGTCTATAACTCCTCAAACATACACATGGACTGGAAGTCTTGATTTTATGGAAGAAGAGGAATTAGAAATTCCTGCGACTGCTGAATTATGGTTTGACATACTGGAAAGTGGTAATGTATTCCATGCTGAAGTTTCTGCTCCCAATCAAGGCGAAGATGAATATAGTAATAACAATTTAATGACCCAATCATTTAATACACCTGTTATTTTTCCTACAGATATTTCAATTGTGATTCGTACGAATTTTAATGCCTCTGAAAATAGCTATGAACTATTTGATGCTTTCTCGGGAACTGTTGTCGCTTCGAATAATCTACCAGTAGCAGCAACAACCTATACAGATGATTACGAATTAGATGAAGGTTGTTATAAGCTTGTTGTTAAAGATACAGGAGGAGACGGATTAATGTGGTGGGCAAATACTGCCCAAGGGACAGGATTCGCAAGAATTACTGATAGTGAAGGGGCTATTTTAGAATTGTTTGAGCCAGATTTTGGTGGTGGATTTGAATTTAGTTTCAATACTGATTTTTCTATTTCAGTTGATGAGTTTGATTTCTTGACAAGTATAAAAGTTTACCCTAATCCTACAACGGATTATGTAACTTTAGAAGCAGATGATCTTGAAGGCTCAAATGTATCGGTAGTTGACATGTCAGGAAGAACTTACAAAGCTCCTATCATTGCTAGAAACAATAAAACTATTACAATTGATTTACTAGGTTTGACTTCGGGGATTTACTTTGTATTGATAGAAAAAGGAGATGTTGTTACAACGCGTAAAGTAGTTGTTGAATAATATGACC
>CAZMKA010000254.1:0-4121 GCA_964566605.1 uncultured Saprospiraceae bacterium
GTTGTGATCTTCAGAGTCAACAACAATATCAACAATAGATTGTGCATTTAACATAAATGGTGCAGCAATCAAAATAAAAATTTGAAGTAAAATACGTGTCATAATAGGTTTTTTTAATAATGTTTGGAAGCTGAAAATCCAGCTGATTTATTTCAAAAGTCTAGTTAGTTGACGAGTAAATAACACAACGTAAGATTATTTTGTTTAACTTTTAATAATAAAAAGTTAAACAAAAGTCTTCTTGAAACGAATCAAACATTTATTTAATTAGTGGTGCAACGTTTTGGAGAAAATAGGAGTATTAGTATGTTTACCCTCGTGGAATGTATTATTTGTCGGGCTTTCGCCCAAAGGATTGGAGTTGTTAAAATATAGAATAAAAGATTTTTGGGTTAACCCAAAAAAGAAAAGTGTGATAAATTAAAAGTAATGCTATAAATCTTTAATTTATATAACTGCAGACATAGGATTTATAACAGAGAAGTCTTTCGGTATTTCGTTTAGAACTTTACCAAAAGGCGCTGCAATATTTTGATATTTTTTAAGTTCAGATCTATTAATATGTGGCAATATGGAATAGATAGGTTTGTCATTCATAATGTGTTTTTCGATGGTTTCATGAAAAGGTGAATTAATGAAATTAGCCTCTATAATTGCAGAGCTAAAAATATCACTTGCCCATTCAGACTCAACAGCATTTACCAATTTATAAAATTGAGATTCAAGACTTTTATTTACTTTAATATCAATAGGTGCGGAGCATGTTAACTTTAGCATGCCTTTATTAAATGTCGCAAGTTTTTGAGAATAAATGATAGCCTCAATAGAAGGGGCATGTGAGTTTACATGACAATAAATTTTGGGCATTATTCCGTAATCGTGTACTTTGAGAATCTGTTGTAAAAGCAATCTCAAGTTTACGCTTAATAAACCTTCTTGATTAAAGTAGTAAATTTTATCATTCAATTGAATTGCTGGAATAGATTCTATTTTATTTGAAATGAATAAGTCTACTTTATTCACCTTTTCTAATCTAAAATCTATTCCAGCTTTATTCAAAGTCAGGCTTATGTTCTTGGCTATATAATCAGCAGTTGCTGAACCAGTTCCATAGAGTTTCAATGTTATCATGAATTATCCTAATTGATATTCGTTAATAACTTCTTTGTCTTTTCCTACATTAACAAGGATGTCGTAAGTAGTTACGATTCCTACTAGTTTCTCGTTTTCAATTACAGGAATTGCATGAAATAAATTCTCTTTGAAAATTTCTAAGGCAACATTGATTTTATCCGTAGGTTCTAAGACTGCCACACCTTTAGTCATGATTTTGTCTACATGATAATGATGCATTCTTATCTCTTCTACAAGATGATTTTGATTACTTTCAGAAAAACCTCTTTGGAAGAATAAGAAATCACTTTTGCTAATAATTCCTTTTAATTTACCATCTTCTTCTACAAGAATATGGTGTATTCTCATCGCCTTGAAAACTTCTGCGGCTTTTGCAATTGTGTCTGTCTCATTAAGTGTAATAAGATCTGTTTGCATGATACTTGATACTGGAGCTAATAAATTCATAATTCTTTTTTTTTGCAAGTTCGACCCTTTTTTCAATGTTAATACTGATATTTATCATTCTAAAAGATGATTTATATCATTAAGGATAAATTAACGTGAAAATCGATGCATAATTAGTATGAATTTTATGGAATCTACAGACCTAAGTTTAAGACTACAAGCTATTATTGATACAGCTATTGATGGCATTATTACAATTGATTCTAAAGGTATTGTTGAAACGGTTAATCCTGCAGCCGCTTCTTTATTTGGGTTCGAACCCAAAGAAATTATAGGAAATAATATTTCCATGCTTATGGGAAAAAGTCATAGTGCACATCACGATAAATACATAAATAATTACTTGTCTACTAAGATTCCTAAAATAATAGGAACAGGGAGAGAGGTTCAAGGTAAAAGAAAGGATAATTCATTTTTCCCATTTAGATTAGCAGTAGGTGAAGTTATATTGAATGATCGAGTCATTTTTACTGGAATCATCCACGATTTATCAAAAGTTAAAGAAGCACAAACTAGAATAGTGCAATTAAACAAAGAACTCGAAAATAAAGTATCTGTGCGAACATATGAACTGGAAAACGTAGTTAATAAGTTGCTTAAAACGAATACAGCTTATCAAAATCAAATTAAAGAACGTGAACTTATAGAAGGGAAATTAAGGAATAGTGAAAAGGAATTGAAAGAGCTTTTAGAAAATGAAAAAGAACTTAATAACCTGAAGAGTCGATTTGTTTCAATGGCATCGCATGAGTTTAGAACACCATTGACTTCTATTTTGTCCTCCGCAGAATTATTATCCCGATATAAAGAAACACATCAACAAGATAAAAGAGAAAAACACATTAATAGAATTAAAAATGCAGTTAATAATTTGTCGGGAATTCTTAATGATTTTCTGTCTCTTAGTAAACTTGAAGAAGGAAGAATAAGCACTAATGTTTCGACATTTAATATTCTTGAATTAATTGCAGAAGTCAAAGATGAAACGACCTTGATTGTTAAAGAAAATCAGGAAATTATTATAGATTCAGCTATGGATGATTTAAAGGTTCATTCTGATCAACATATTCTCAAAAATATTCTATTTAATCTTGTCAGTAATGCTATAAAGTATTCATCTAAGGATATAAAGGTCAAAATAGACAAAAAGGATGGTCAATTTGAAATTCAAGTTATAGATGAAGGAATAGGAATTCCTGAGGAAGAACAAAAGTATTTATTCACAAGATTTTTCCGTTCTTCGAATGTGACTAATATTCAGGGAACTGGACTTGGATTGACAATAGTTAAACGATATTTGGATATAATAAAGGGAGACATTACTTTTAAGAGCATACATGAGCAAGGCACAACATTTACAATATATTTTAAAGACTTATAGATGGCAGGGACAATCTTAGTAATTGAAGATAATTTTGATGTTAGAGATAATTTAGTAGAATTATTGACTCTTGATGGGTATAACGTTATTGAGGCAGAAAATGGTAGAGTAGGTGTGAAGCAAGCTTTGGAGCTCCAACCTGACCTTATATTATGTGATGTCATGATGCCGATAATGGACGGTTATGGCGTTTTGAAGATTGTAAGTCGTAATGAAAAATTGATGCATATTCCTTTCATGTTTTTGACGGCTAAAGCAGATAAGTCGGATATAAGAAAGGGAATGGGATTAGGTGCGGATGATTATATAACAAAGCCATTCAATGAGACTGAATTACTAGAAGCCATAGAAATTAGGATGAAAAAGGGCGAGATGCTGAAAGAGAAGTTATCTGCAAAAAATAAAGTTGATACGCTCTTTGTGAATAAGAAAAAAGCTGAAGCTGATTTTCAAGAATTCGTTAGCAAAGCACCTATACGTCAATTTCTGAAGAAAGAGGAAGTTTTTCGATTGGGGCAATTTGCAAGAAACGTATATATTGTAGAAGAAGGGATACTTAAAAACAGTCAATACAGTGAGTTTGGTAAAGAACTAATTAGTGATTTTTATATAAAAGGAGATATATTTGGTTTTACAGATTATACACTAGGAAGAAAAATCACCTCTTCAGTTTCAGTTATAAAGGAAGCTAAATTGAGACTTATTCCCATAGAAGATTTCAATAGTTATTTATTCAAAAATAAGGACTTTCTAGTTCTGTATACAAAAAATGAACTGATAAGAAAACTAAAAGCACAAGATAAATTAGTTGACTTTGCTTATGCTTCACTGAGAGAGAAAGTAGCTAAATCATTGTTTAATCTTTATGAATTTGTTTTTAAGGATCAAGAAGTAATTGATATTTCAAGAGCTGATTTAGCTGCTCATGCAGGATTAGCAAAAGAAACAGTGATTCGAACTGTTTCAGAACTTAAAAAAGATGGAATAATAAGCGTTTCAGGCCAAAAAATATCGGTTAAAGATAAACTTAGATTAGAGGCTATATTCAAGTGAAATGTTTAGATTGTTTATACTTTCCAATTAATGTGAAACCTTTAAACAAACTTGGTATAATTTGTCATATATTCCATTCAAATATCTCACCTTCTTTGTGTAGCTC
>CAZMKA010000255.1:0-4096 GCA_964566605.1 uncultured Saprospiraceae bacterium
GAGTAAATCCCTTAAAGAATTCGAAAAGAAACTAAGTGAACATGGGTTTTATAGAAGTCATCAATCGCACTTGGTAAGTCTAGATAAAGTAGCTGCATATTTAAAATCGGAAGGAGGTTTTTTAAAAATGCAAGATGGCAGCGAAGTGCCTGTTTCCGTGCGTAAAAAGGCAGAGGCACAAAAGATTTTATCAAAAAGTTAAAAGCCGCACCACTTTTGGCCGGCTTTTAACAAAAATTCCTAATGAAGAAGTATTATTCTTTGTAATCGATTTACAGGTTTCAATCATTATTATATCAACATCCGTGATATTCTTCGATTAATATTTTCACCTGATCATCGTAGGTTTTACGTATCGTAATTTCAGGAGAGATGTCCACTTTTACATGATTGATTACGCCACCTTTTTCAATAAATATTGCATTCTCGCTAAACCATCTTTTGTGATCAATATCCGTAATCATTGCATTAATCAATTGATAAGCTTCCATCACTTTTACACCTTCTAAGTGCAACTCAGTAACTGTTGTCATTCCCGTATCTGACTTTCTCAAAAACTGCTTATTCTCTAGCTCGTATTTCACAGTTTGTGAACCATCAGTAAGAATGGTGTCGATTTCGGTAGCGTAAAAATTGTGTCTTGCCCACATTTCCAGCGCTCTTCCTAAGTCAAGGTATTCTGTTGTGATTTCTAGCTCATGAGATGGTACGCTAAGTATAGTTAGAAACCCATCGAATGCCCAGCCTTCTACCCCATTATAAGCAACTTTTATCCATTTTCCGTCTACCCAATCCACTCTGCTTAATTCTCCACTTTCTTCAAATTCAAGCAACTTCACTTCAGCTCCATGTGGCATGGTTAGTAAGGCTGCGGCATTCATTGATGGTAATGCTCTTAAGTTTAATCCGCTTGGTGCTATAACTTGCAAAGTTGATCCTTCAGTTGGCTTATCAGTGTTTGCGAATACTCCTGTAGTTAACAAGATGAATACAAGAATTTTAATTAGATTTTCCATAACTCTTTTATTTTTATGATTATAAATATGTCCGTTGACACTTCAAATCTCTTACATTTAAGTGCTTGTAATTTCAAGAATCATACGTTCGTCGGTTGTGAATGGATATTTGTCGGAATTGAATGGAAATTCGTTTTTGAAAGGAACTTAATGTTAAAAATTAGCGTAATTTTGACATAAATATGACAATCAATGACAAATAAATTTATCTACTCCATCCTATTCAGTTTATCTTTTTTATGGGTCGGGGCCCAAAAAGCTGAACTTAATGGCAAACTGAATGATGCTGAAGGTAATCCGCTAGGATTCGTAAACCTTGCTTTGTATAGTGCGCCTGATAGCACACTTGCAAAAGTAGAGATGAGTAATGATGCTGGAGATTTTTCCTTTAAAGGTATTGAGCCTGGCATTTATTATTTGCAAGCTACATTCGTAGGATTAGAAACATTAGAAATTGCAGATATAAGTTTAATAGATAATCAAGTAAGAGATCTAGGAACTTTGAATATGGCAGCTGATGCAGTAGAATTAGAAACGGCAGTGGTAACTGCAAGAAGAGCATTGGTAGAAGTAAAGCCTGACAGAACAGTTTTCAATGTAGAAGGAACAATAAATAGTGCAGGGGAAAATGGATTGGGATTATTGAGAAAAGCACCAGGTGTATTGGTAGATAATAATAACAGTATTTCTGTATTAAGTCGATCAGGAGTATTGATTTACATAGATGGAAAAAGACTTCCTTTGCAAGGAGAAGCATTATCGAACTATCTAGAGAATATCCCAGCGGAGCAAATCGATAGAATCGATATCATTACAAATCCTGGAGCAAAATACGAAGCGGAAGGTAATGCAGGTATAATAGATATACGTTTAAAAAGAGACAAAAGCATTGGTTCGAATGGAAATGTAAGTTACAATGCATCACAAGGACGCTATTTCACAACCAATGGATCTTTTACAGGCAACTATAGAAATAAAAAGTTGAATGCATTCGGTACAATAGGTGCTGGTGGTGGTGATCGATACAATACACTTGACTTCCTGAATTTCCAAAACGGTTTATTAGTTGATGAAATTAATTATACACGAAACGGATTTACGAATGCTAACTTTCGATTTGGGACAGACTTTTTTGTAGGTAAGAATCATACAATTGGATTTTTAGTAACAGGTAACAACAACAATTCGAATGCTGAAAGCAGGAATAAAAGTTTCATCTCACAAGGTCTTACTGAACCCGTAGATTCTATTCTGAGAGCGAATAATATCTCAACAGGTATTAATAACAATGCGACAGTAAACTTAAATTATGCTTGGAGTACAGGTAAAAAATCATTAAACATAGATGCTGATTATGGATCTTATGACAATACAACTGATTTTGCACAACCAAACCTCTATTTCGCACCAGACGGTGAAACACCCACTTCTCAAAATATAACGTCTTACTTCACACCAGTACTAATTGATATTGCTACATTTAAACTGGATTATGAGTCACCATTTCTTGGCGGACAGTTTGGAACAGGAGCAAAATTCAGTAATGTACGAACAGACAATACATTTGATTTTTTCAACGAGATCAATGGAGAGGATATACTTAATCTTCAGAGAAGTAATAACTTTACGTACTCTGAAAATGTCTATGCAGCATACTTATCCTACAACCGAAAACTAACAGATAAATTAAATTTAGCGTCGGGACTACGAACAGAAATAACAGATGCTGTAGGAATCTTAACGCCTTTGGACGTAAGTCTACAAGAACCTCCAGTAAATCAAGATTACGTTAGTTTCTTCCCTACAGTAGGATTAACTTATCAATTAAGTAGATTCCAGACATTATCCATCAATTATGGAAAGCGAATCAACAGACCTGATTACAATGTTTTAAATCCGTTTCGAATTCAATTGAGTGAACTTAGTTTTTCAAAGGGAAATGCCTTTTTAGTACCTGAGATTGTTCATAATGCTGAAATAGGATATACTTTATTTTATAGATTTAATTTCAAGTTAGCATATAGTCGAACTCTAAACCAAATCACTCGCTTAATAGGGCCTGATGATGTTGACCCAAGAGCAGGATTTATCACTTGGGCGAACTTAGCGACTCAAGAAGTTTACAGTTTCAATGCTTCATTACCTTTCCAAATAAACAAATGGTGGTCATTATATTTGAATGCGAATGCATCACACATCAATAATCAAGCGGATTATGGAGAGAATGGTGTCGTAGATGTACAAGCATTTTCATATTCATTCTATCAACAACAAACCTTCAATTTACCAAAGAAATTTGTAGCTGAAGTTTCAGGTTACTATTCGGGACCTGGTGTTTGGGGAGGAGTATTTTTATACAATCCGCAATGGTCATTGAATGTGGGATTACAGAAGAAGTTTTTGAATGACCAATTGAATGTTAAGTTAAGTGGAAGTGACTTGTTTTTCACAAGTGGATGGACAGGAACTTCAGCGTTTAATGGATTAGTGTCGGAAGGAGCAGGAAACTGGGATAGTAGAAGAGTAAGTCTTTCATTGAATTACAATTTCGGTAATAGCAATGTGAAGTCAAGAAAGCGTAAGATAGGATTGGAGGAAGAGAGTAAGCGTGTGGGGAATTAAGCCCCCCTCGGCTTCGCTCGGGTACCGGCTCGGGAATCTTTATTTAGCTACGCTTGGGAAACTGATCAACTTTCCTCAGGGATTGGCATTTCGAGTTACTTCGGGCATAAATACCTATTAATTCACAAGGCTCATTAAGGACTATTAGTCGAGATGCATCAACTCGAAACATAAATCATCAATCTTACTCGATCTTGAATGAAATGCAGAAATATTTGATAAAACAATGACTCCTTGACTGTTTTCAACATCCAAGGTCATGGAAGAAGTATACCCTCCTGTTGCTCCATTATGCCAATGCCATACATTTCCACCTTTCTGTTTAAGGAGGTGCCAAGCTAAGCCTATACTCATATCTTCATTTACTTCAAATGTTTCCTTTCGAGTAAGCTTTAAAGCTTCGTCATTAAAACTGCCTTTTTCTACAAAAGCAACATGCTTGCAGAACTGACCTGATT
>CAZMKA010000256.1:0-4048 GCA_964566605.1 uncultured Saprospiraceae bacterium
GCTTGTCTTCATCTAATTCAGCAACAGAATTCCGAATCATGTTTGCTATATCATCGCAGTTTTTTATTTCAGATGGATTGGTGTTTAAGTACTCATGAAGTTCATCAATGTTTTTTATGATCATTGCAAATTATTTTTTGGCTTTATCTGGCATATAACATCTATATATCCACACCCAAAATATATAAAATTCCGTATATATCGCTTATGTTCTTACCCTGTTTTTAATTTTTGTTTCTCCATTAACCGATCCAAAGGACTTTTGACACTTGTATTGTTTACATCAATTACATGCGTATAAATTTCAGTAGTTTTGGGGCTACTGTGCCCAAGTGCTGATTGTATATATCGTAAGTTTACATTAGTTTGTAGTAAATGCGTGGCAAAACTATGCCTTAATGTATGTGGCGTTGCCCATGAATTAATTCCTGATTTCAGCACCGCTTTTCTAAATATTTTTTGAATACTAGATACACTATATTTGCCACCATTTTGTCCTTCAAACAACCAGTAGGATGGTTTATAATGTTTATAATATTTTCTTAATAAATTCAAGCAATGCCTAGATAAGGGAGTCATTCTATCCTTATCTCCTTTACTAGACTTAATAAAAACTTGCATCTTATCTGACTTTATATCCTCTATTCTTAAGTTTGTTGCTTCACTTATTCGTAGGCCCGAACCATATATGATAGTTAGAATTGTTTTATGTTTTAAGTTTTCTGCTGCATCGAGCAAACTCTTTACTTCTTCTTCACTTATAGTACCTGGTAATGTTTTATCCTTTTTCGGTCTTGTTATATTGTAATAACTTCTCTCTTGTCCTAGTACCTTTTCATGATAATATTTTATCGCATTTATAATGACATTTTGTAGTGAATCGCATATATTGAATTTAACTATCAATTGATAAATATATTTCTCAATTTCACTCTTTGTAACTGTTGTCATATCCCTGCCTTCAAAGTGTTTGAAATATCGCATAAGTTCTGCTTTGTATTGTTTACGGGTTGATTCTGCACGACCAGATAATATAAGTTTGGTCTCCGTATCTTGCATCATCTTTAGTATTTCTGGTGTTAACTTAAATGAAGGTCTTTTTTGCTTTCCTTTTCTACGTATTATTCGCTTGTTTTCTCCAAATAGCTTATCAAGTAAATCAAGATTCTTAGAGGTATTAGGAATGCTCCAGAGTTGTTGTGTTGGATGATAAAAAACACTTGGAATCTGTTTTATCGCAACTCTCCACTCGTAAGCTTTATAAGGTATTTTAATCTTAATTCGTTTGCTATCTTTTTCAACATGCGAAATTTCTGAAATCATAAATTCTGATTTAATTTTCATTAGATCAAGTAAAATTGAAAATAAATACTGAAATACAAGTAATGTAAAGTGCTAAAAATCATAAGATTATAAAATTAGTCGTTATTAACGGTTAGCTAACGGTTAATTAACCGTTAATTACGAATATTGAACATTTTGTTATAATTTTGTGCTAATTAGTTGGATTCTACAAGATGTATGAAAACTATAAACACATTGTTATGGATCGAAAATATGCACTCAACAAAAAAAGTAAATGCAAACTCTGTAAAAAGGAGTTTAAGGGGAGATCAGATAAAATCTTTTGTTCAGTAGAATGCAAATCGATTTATCATTTCAAATTAAAATCAGTTACTAATATTGCCACTCAAAAGATTGACAAAATATTACATAGAAATCGTTCTATATTACTAGAAGTCTTAGGCAAGAATATACACTACAAAAAATTGGATCGAAAAATACTAGATGAAAAGAAATTTAACTTTGGGTATATAACCCACTTCCATGTTAATAAACAAGGTAAAATGGTACACTATGTATATGATTTTTCATGGATAATATTCTCAGATCAAGAAGTCCTTATAAAAAGAATAAAATAAAAATTATTCCGTCGCTTTTAAACTAATATCTCGTTTTTATTTTGAAGAAAATACATGGTAAAAATGAATCTGACTAATTCCTTCCGAACATCTCTATATTATCACCTAAATATAGGGATTTACTGCTATTTTTTCTTTAGCTAGATCTCCAATCTATCTATAAAGGTATCCAATAGACTTCAAACAATATCATTATTCACCAGCAAAGTATGTAGTGTTACCCAAGGATTTACATTCGTATCCTTTACTGACTTACTAAAAATCTTTTGAAGGATAGATTTTTATTAACAATTATAGGCTATGAAAAAAAGTTGTTCTGATTATAGTTGTGTGTATATTACAGTTCGGTTCGTGGAATAAATATAATATATATTTGACAAAGCTATATGGAAGCTTGGAACTGCAATTTTGTTGCTATTAATCGGTGAAATTTAACATTGAGTAATTTGAAGTACTTACTTTCGTGGCTTACTTAATTGAAAAATGATTCGATGCATAACTTGTTCGTTCGATAGATAAATCACTAAATTTACTCGTATTTTGTTATTTCTCGGATTTTCTCTGTGCTAGAAATTCTTTTGGACTCATCACAGGTATCATTGAATGCTTGAAGTCTTTTAAATTTCTTGTTATTATCAAATTGGCTTTTGATTCCAATGCAGTGTAATATTGTATGCCATCTTCAAAATCTTTGAAGTCAAAGTCGTTTAGTGCTAAATCAAAGACTTTATCATTAAGTGCATGTGATTCAACAAGAACTTTGAATTTTCCAATAATTGACCGTGCATCTTTGAGCTTCATCACATCATTTAAAATGTAGTACGTGTTGATAAGACTCAGCGCTGAAACTGTTAATTCGAGTTGGTTGGAATCAGCTAATGAAAAAAGTTGTAGGCTTTCCTGATAGAATGGCTCTCTTTTCGCAAGTAGGTCAATTATTACATTTTTGTCGATAAATACGTTCACTAGTCTGTCTTGTTTTCTAAGTACTTAATTCTAGACTTTTTGTAATCAAATCCTTTAGGTAGTTTGCTTACTCCACACAAGCTTTCTACAAGAGGTGTTATTTTGATATCTGTTTCTTCCTCTTCTTGAGAATTTGTGATGGATTGAAAGTATGATTCAATCATCTTTGACAAACTTGTACCATTTCGTTTGGCATATTTTTTTGCTTTCTCGATTATTTTTTGGTTAAGACTTAATGTCAATTTCTTATCCATTATACATGTTTTACGTATAAATATAATAATATTATACGTAAATGTCAATAAATAATGTGTTTATTTTTTTCTGAGAGTTAAGGTGAATTGTATAAGGGGAGTGCTGCGAAGCTAGCATTCCTTCATACATAAAGTTTAATATAGTTGGTAATTCACCTCTTTACCTTTCTTAAATTCAATAGATTTTACTGTATCGACCTCATTAAACACCTCTTAAACCAATAAACTTCTCTACACCTTTAATTCCCTTTGGGGCCCCACCCCACTCTTTAAATTAATCACATTACAAAACTACTCAACTCACTAATTACCAGTCAATCGGTCTGTAATCCTTTAGGAACTTTCCACACCAATGCTTGCCCGTATTAATCCCATCAAATAACGGATCCAAAACTCGCGCTGCGCCATCCACGATATCAAGTGGCGGCTGAAAATCATGGACTTCTTCTTTATGCTTTGCTAATTCCACCGGATCTTCGTCTGTTACCCAACCCGTATCAACTGCGTTCATATAAATTCCGAACTTCGCAAAATCTGTTGCGGCAGTGTGTGTCATCATATTCAATGCCGCCTTTGCCATGTTGGTGTGTGGATGTCTATCTTCTTTGTAAAAACGGTGAAATTTACCTTCCATCGCTGACACATTTATGACATGTTTCATTCCCGTATTTTGCTTCTTCATGAGCGGTGCAAGTCGATTACACAACACAAATGGAGCTACGGCATTAACCAGCTGAACCTCTAGCATTTCATCCGTATTTATCTCTCCTAATTTCAGTCTCCAACTGTTTGTTTTTCTCAAATCAACTTGCTGTAAATCGGCATCCAATTTTCCTGTGGGAAATACTTCTTCAGGAACAAGAGAATTATCAATACTGTATGGAATTTGGGATAATTTTGCGGAAG
>CAZMKA010000257.1:0-4035 GCA_964566605.1 uncultured Saprospiraceae bacterium
CCTTTAGACATTGGTGCACTTGAGAATCAAGACGTAGTTAATGTATCTGATTATTTAGCTTCAAAAACTAAAATAGAAATCATTCAAAATCCTATAATAGGAAATGCTTTAAATTTTGAAATATCAAGTCCAATTATAGGAGATATTACGATAGACATAATTGATGCAAATGGGAAGCAAATTCATAGTTCAACGATATATAAATTTGCTGAAACACAAGTTCATCGTATTGAAAACTTGGAAGTAAATCATGGTGTATATTTTTTAAATATTACTGATGACATTTCAAATTCAACATCATCGTTTATTTCAATAAAGTAAAAGGAGTCTGTTTTATAAAGATTGAATTCCATAATGGAGGGAAAATCAAGATTTACCCTTAGGTACGCTTCATCGAAAATGCTCAACAGGGGTAAGGCCAAGTATCTGCTTTTCTCCTCGACTCTCTTTGGATAATTACTGAATTTTACCGCAATTGTAAAGTACAATCTGTATTAGTATTTCAAAATGAATTAGTTAAGAATTCAGAAGAAAAGAGAATTTAATCTAAAAGTTTTTTGGTCTGTTTAGTCGTTTAATTACCTTTGGCAAAATTCTATTTCATTGAAATCAAAAATAAGTCGTCGTTTAATAGCTGACACCAATCAATTCAAAGATACGTTAAACACCTTAAAGCAATTAACGGACCAGATAAGTCATGAAGATTTCTCTAGAATTATCGAGGAATTGCAAGAGCGAGTAACAACGCCATTCACTTTCGTAATTGTAGGTGAAGTAAAAGCGGGAAAGAGTAGTTTCGTGAATGCACTGTTGGATGCTAATAAGGAAGTATGCAAAGTTGCTGCATCTCCTATGACAGATACTATTCAGCAAATTCTTCATAGCGAGAATGAAGAGACGGTATTAGTGAATGAAGTTTTTAAAAAGATTTATTTGGATGTTGAGATTTTAAAAGAAATATCAATAGTTGACACACCTGGAACGAATACAATAGTCGACCATCATCAAGAAATTACAGAACGTTTTATTCCGTTCAGTGACTTAATTGTTTTTGTATTTGAGTCGAAAAATCCTTATCGACAATCTGCCTGGGAATTCTTTGATTATATAAATGCTGAATGGAGAAGGAAAATTATTTTTGTGTTACAACAGAAAGATTTAATGGAACCGGATGATTTAGTAACGAACATCAATGGAGTTACTAAGCATGCTTTAGAAAAGGGGATTCAAGATCCCAAAGTTTTTGCTGTGTCTGCAAAGCAAGAATTGAATGGAGACAAAGAAAATAGTGGATTTATCGAATTAAGAGAATATCTCAACAATAATATAACAGGGGGTCAAGCCCCAAAATTGAAGCTAGAAAATAATGTAGAAACTGCTCAAAACATTAATTCTCAAATTGAAAAAAATATAGCTATTAGATCAAAGCAATATCAAGCAGATTTAAATTTCAGAAAAGAGATAAAGTCAGAATTACAAGATCAGTCTGAGCGTTCTTTTGCTCAAGCTAGAAGCTTGGTTGATGTTTTGTCAGCAGCCTATCAGAGAATAACAAATGAAAAGATTGAAAAAATCAATGAGGAACTAAGTTTTGGTAAAGTTTTGAAAAGAAGTTTCAGAGCAATCATGACCAGTGAAGTCAGTCTAAAAGAATGGTTGGGAAAAGAAGCCAAGGATCTTGAACATGAGTTGAATATTGAGTTGAAAGACAAGCTTAATACAGGAATTGTTGATCTCGCTGACCAAATCCAAAACATGGTTCGAATGATCGACATGAAGATTAAAACCAGCGAAACTATTCTTACCGATAATAATGAATTATTCGCAGAGGTAGCAAAAGAGCGATCAACAATTCTAAAAGATTTACAGAATAGCTTCAAAGACTTTGTTCAGAAAAGTGAAAACTTCTATGACGAAAACACAAAAGACAGTACGGGTAGTTTAGCACCGAATCTAGCAGCTGGTGGTGGAATCGCAGTAATAGGTGTGATATTAACTGCAGTAACAAATGGAGCTGTTTTTGATATTACAGGTGGAATCCTAACAACAATAGGTGTTCTTTTTGCAGGAGTGAGTTTAGGATGGCAAAAAAATAAATTAACTAGAAGTTTTAGAAAAGAAATCAAAAGTGGTCGTGTAAAATTAGAGAAAGAAGTTCAAGAAAAACTAAACAACTACATTACTGCAATAAAGTCTAAGATAGAAGATATCTTTCAAGATTTAGACAATTACTTGAATAACGAAAACGCAGTGCTGTCTGAATTTGAAAGCTTGAATAAAAAAGTTGATAAAGAATTAAAGAAATTGAAATCTTAACTAAGTTTAGTTTTCATTAAACATGAGAACTTGTCCTACTTCGTCAGGTTCTTTGTAAGCATTCGAAGATTCAAATTGAAGATGAATTTCTTTCCATCCTAGTGGTTCCAACCAATGACTAAAAGCAGAAACTCTATTCATCGCTTTTATATAAACTGAAGGGTCAACTTGTCGAGTCAACTTCCTAAGTGCAAGCATGTAATCATCTCTAAAGATGGTAGGAATAATGATTTTTGAAGTTTCAGTATGAACTAGTTCTGCATTCATCATGACACGTGCAATCCTTCCGTTCCCATCATCGAAAGGATGAACTTCACTAACTAGGAACATCATATAGATTGCTCTTGCAATAGGATCAACTAAAGCCTTCATTAATTCATAACCTTGTTTCAAAGTGCCTTCTACAAATTTCGGTTCAACAAAATATGTATTCCCTGCTCTATTTTGTAGTTTTTTAAAAACACCAGGGTTTTTATCCTTTCTACCTCCTAGAATAATAGCATGTCTTTCCTTAAGTAGTTTTAAAAATTGATCACCTGAACGCGGGATACGAGACATTTCTTTACGATTACTTACAATACTAAAAGTCCCCCTCACATCATGTGAATCTTCTATTCTTAATGGTAAATCCTTACCTTCAAAAATAATATCTTTAGCCTCATCAACATAAAAAGTAGTTCCTTCAATAAAATTCGAAAAATACGATTCAAAAAAAGAAAAATTAGAAAAGGCAACATTAATATCAGTCTTTTGAGGCCTAGAAGGAAATACTTGTTGTTTCAATTCCGCAATTAAAATTGAAAACAATTCTAACCTTTTAGCATCATAAGGTTCACCTATCGCATGCGAATTCGCAACAGATGACTTCAAAACCGAACTCGGTCTAGTGGTTAAAATAGAACCAATGATTAAATGTAGGATAGCATATGCTTTTTCAAGATTCAACTGTTTTGCTATAACTTTAGCTTTATCTCGTATTTCATTGAGTTTCTCTTCTCCTTTGGTATTTAATATTTCAACTAGTCGCTCTTCTATATAAGCTTGATCAACGGTTCTCTTTTCACCACCAACCACTCTACTAACTGACAAGTTTTCAAGACATGCTCTTTCAAAGGAAGATACACGTAAATCATGTATGTAATATCCATCATTTTCTAAAGCTACTTCACCAGACGCAATTCTTAATTCTACTCCAGGCCAACGATAAACACGTCGACTTTTTGCTGTCATATACACACAGCTATTTGGCGATATTTTATACTCTAAAGCAGTCCGATGTGTCAGTATTACCCTAGGGAATAAATGAGAAATAATTAACCATATGTTACGCTGTACGATTTCTTCAATACTATCATGAAAATTCGAGGTATAAACTCTAGGAATCAAAGGTCTAATATCATTGTTTTCTAACATGAGTTTTATCCTTCTTGACTGTTGTGAGTCAGAGCTTGAAAATAGTATTTCTGGCATTTTATTCATTGCAAAAAATTGCGCATAAGAACACAAATATAGCTCTTTTTGTCAAAAAATTGCACATAAAAGCCATATTTACGCAAATAATTGCGCACAAGAGGGGTTAATGTCAAAAAATTGCGCATAAGAGACATGTGGAATGTATAAAAAGAAAGGGTGATTTTTAAGTAAAAATATCCATTGCAGCTCTGTATGTATTTGCATGAGCTTCGACTATGTCTGCAACTCTTTCACTATAACCGCCTC
>CAZMKA010000258.1:0-3984 GCA_964566605.1 uncultured Saprospiraceae bacterium
GGATAGGAGTGAGGTACGGGATTAATTGAAAATTATTATTGTATAAATTCTGTAAATCAAGAAAAGCAATAATAGTAGCCTTCTGTAGGTACCATTTTTTATCTACTCTAAAATCAAGAGCATGAAAAGCAGGTAAAGAAGCAGAATTTAGGTTTTGATAGTCAAAAATACCTCTTCTATTTGCATCCCATAATTGAATGTTAGAAGATAAATTTTCATTAAAAGGAGTGTAAGGATTACTTCCTGCGTAAGTAAATTTTCCTCCTATAGACCAATTGTTTTTGAACGTTCGACCCAATATTAAATTTAATGCAGTTCTATTATCCCACGCAGATCGAATAAAACTTCCATCTATATCTCTGAATTCACTAACTATATAGCTTGCTGAGCAATTATAAAACCAATTATTATGTAGTTTTTGTTGATAAAAAAGTTCTATTCCATATGCTCTTCCTTGGGAAGAAGAATTTGCAGCTTGATTTCCTACACTAACATATTCTCCGTTTGCATTAGCAAAAGAAATGGAATCTCTAATCAGAAATGGATATTGATCATAAGTCTTGTAAAATAAATCTAAATTAAAACGACTTGCGTCATTTATTTCATAATCAAGTCCCCAGCTAATCTGTCTAGATTCGATATATTCTAATTCAGATATATTAACTAGTTGGTCATTTTCTTCATATCCTAACAATATATTCGGCACATTCTGATAGTATCTTCCTGCTGTAATAGTAGTCGATGTTTTGGGTGTGATAATATATTGTAAAGATGCCCTAGGAGAAAATTGATCAAATGGATTTTTCATTTTATCTCCTATGGTATTCGCATCCATTCTTAATCCAGTGTAAAGATTCCAGCGACTTCCAAGATTAAAAGTATAATCGAGGAATAGACCATATTCTTGATAATTTAATTCACTATTAAAATCTAATGTATCAACTTTTCCTGATCTTCCCGCAAAGATTGAATACTGTTCTAAGTCAAAATCTATTACATCGTAATTTATTCCATAACTGAATTGTGAATTCTCATTGAATATCTTATTCTCTAAGCGTAACTTAAGTTCATTGTCGTTCGATCGAAACTTTAAGGACCTATCTTCTTCAAGATAAGTGTTATCATAGAATTTATCTGCTATATTATTGAATCTATTGTGACTTATCACAAAAGTGTAGAAACCTTTATCGGTAAAGTGTTTATAATTCATTCCGAACACGGTAGTATTTTGAGAACCTTCAGGAATAAAGCCTATATTGTACAACAACGCATCGGATGTTTCTGCATCAGTATTCAAGAAGTATCGATCATAAGCTCCTAAACCAATTATCGTTATTAAATCTTTATTCGGCAACCATATTTTATGCTTGTATTGAAAGTCAGTAAAAGCTGGTAAAACGGGCAAGTCAAAAGCCTTCAATAGAAATTCAGTGTATGATTTTCTAGCGCTTAAAATATAACTTGAATTTTTACCAAGTGGACCTTCTATGTGCATGCCATATTCGGCAGCTCCTAGTGTAAATTTTGCGCCAAGTCGATCTCTTCTGCCTGCTTTTTGATCCATTGATAAAACCGAGCTCAGAGAATTACCTCTATTAGCTGGAAAACTCCCGGTTTTAAAACTAGCTCTTTCAATTAAATCAGTATTAATTAAACCATTCGGACCTCCACTCAAACCTTGCACAGAGAAATGCGTTATCGCCGGAATTTCAATTTCATCAAGAAAGTAAGTATTTTCGAATGATCCACCACCTCTTACTATAATATTATAACCGAAAGAAACACGTGGAGCAACTCCTGGGAAACTTCTTATAACTTTGGACATATCCATAACAGCACCTGGCATCCGCTGAATTTCATCTATTTCTAATGTCTTTATATTATTGCCATTTTCGGCAGATCGATTTATTTTTTTGGAGGAAATAGTAATATCTATGATTTCGCTAGTCGGTGTAAGACTAGTTTCTATGAAATTATCCCTTGCTTGATATACTCGTTGTTCAAAAAGTAAAGACTTCTCGTAATTGATATGTGAAAAATAAATATTGTACAGACCTGGCGTTATTTCAATAGCCCACATGCCTGAAGAATCTGTAAGTGCGAATACATCGCTTCCTTCTACAACTACAGTAGCACCTTCAATGGGATTTCTATCTAGTTCATCTAATATCTTACCGCTTATTATTGCAGTTTGTGCTGTACAATAGAATGATAAGAAAGTAAAAAAGAGTAAGTATAAATATTTCATGCCTTGTATTCTACTACAAAAATAGATTAGTAGGCATTATAGTTTTGATGACTTACGTCAAAAGATTGTCACAATAAATTAACTTTATACTTTAACGCCTTTTCGGCTTGTAAAAATTGAGATAGAAAATTTATAGATAAAGAAGAAAATTGACACAAAACATAAATTTGCTAATATTGATGTTTGAAAGAAAGGTAATCCTGCGACAAGTGCAGCAAGAGCTCCAGATAAATTATTTGCATAAAGATTAAATGGGTCAAACACCCAAGAACCTATGTTCGTTAGCACAAAGAAAACAATGGATGAAATTAAGGTTAATCCTATAACATTAGTGATTGAATTACTTTTTCCAAATAGTTGGCCAAGTCCAAATATTAATAGATAACTAATACCTGTAAAGATCATGTAAGTCGAAAACCATATAACTCCTTCTGTTTCCGGAAAGTAAACAGATAAAATAGTATTATTCAAAATAAAATCACTTGCTAAATACATAGAAAATACCACTAGTAAAAGTTTCCAATTGTTTTTTAATGCAATTCCTGCGAATAGAAAAACTGCTAAAACAGGAGAAAAATTAGGTACATTTGGTATTAATCTATATGCAAAAGCTAAAATTGCAATACCAAGTACAAGTAATATATTTGAAATCTTCATAAATATTTGTCGTTCTAAATTTGTTAACAAAGATACAGAAATAAATAAAATATGAGTTGAGTATTATCAAATGTTTATATTAGCGTCATTAAAATTTTTAATGTGAAATATATATACCTTTTATTTACGATTTTATTTGGAGTTCTATTTACAACCGAAAGCTATGCTCAGTATTGGCAGCAAAGTGTTGATTATAAAATGGACATTGATTTTAATGTGAAAAAAAATCAATTTGATGGAGTTCAAAAACTTATATACACAAACAATTCACCTGACACATTAACCAGGGTTTACTATCATTTATATTTCAATGCCTTCCAACCTGGGTCGGTAATGGATGAAAGAAATAAGTACCTACCTGATGTTGATCCAAGAGTGGGAGCGAGAATCACTAATCTAAAAAAGAAAGAAATTGGTTATCATAAAATCAATTCTTTAAAAATGGATAAAAGGAATGTTGATTATACGGTCAATGGTACTATCCTAGAGTGCATTTTACCTAAACCTATTCTTCCAGGTCAAAGCGTAAATCTAGTTATGGAATTTGAGAGTCAAGTTCCTTTACAAATAAGAAGAAGTGGCAGAGATAATAAGGAAGGTGTTCGCTATAGTATGGCTCAATGGTATCCTAAAATTTGTGAATATGATTATATGGGTTGGCACCCAAATCCTTACATAGGAAGAGAGTTTCATAGCCCATGGGGTGATTTTGAAGTTAATATTACAATTGAAAAATCTTATGTTTTAGGAGCTACAGGTGTTCTTCAGAATTACAACGAAGTAGGTAAAGGATACCAAGCTATTGATTTAAAAGTTCCTGAGCCAAAAGGTGAAACAATTACATGGAAATATAAAGCAGAAAACGTAATTGACTTCGTATGGGCAGCTGATCCTGACTATACTGTTATGATGAAAAAAGCTTATGACGGTACTAGAATGTATTTTGTTTATCAACCAGGTGAAAAGACAAGTGAAAATTGGGCAATGTTGCCTAAGGTGATGGATGAGGCTCTAAAGCATATGAATGAAAGATACGGTAAATATCCTTTCCCGCAATATTCATTTATACAAGGTGGAGA
>CAZMKA010000259.1:0-300 GCA_964566605.1 uncultured Saprospiraceae bacterium
GCAAACGAATATGGTAATAGTAATAAGCTTAAATTTATTCGAATGGATACAGTTGGTTTAAACAAAGGTTTAATAAATCACTATGAAAAACTAGGTTTTCAATTTTTAGGAACGAAAAAACTAAAAAACACAAATGACCTTCCAGCACACTATAGCAAAGGAGATATATGCTATTTTCAAAAAGAAATAATCTTAGATGTCTAATTTAATTCATATTACAATAAAGCAAAATTTCTGTACTATTTACTTTGGGGTTAAACCCTAAAATATGACAAGACGTTAAATAAATTCAAACTTGAA
>CAZMKA010000259.1:310-3960 GCA_964566605.1 uncultured Saprospiraceae bacterium
AGGCACTGTTCCCAGTGCCTTTACAACAAATCGCTTAATTAACTATAAATTAAACTTAAATATCACTTTATCTAATCATATAGTAGACTCTAATATCATAAACCCTCGATAAACTCCGTAACTAAATCAACTCCTTCTTGATCCAATAATGTTGTCCCTATAAATGGCATTTCCATATCTGATAGTTGACCAGTGATTCTATTTCTATTTGAAGATATCCCTGTGTCATCCAATGTTGTTTCATATCTGAAATCATAATCTTCGTTAGCTGATTCATCCCAAGCATCCGGATTATGACAATGTGCACAATTTAATTCTAAATAAGCCCTGGCTCTATCGGCCAATCCATTACTAGCGTCTTTGAAATCAACTATTTCTGAAACCATACTTACTTCGAAACTTCCAAGAATGCCAACAGATTGTAAATAACTAAGTTGGTTTAAACTATTACCATCGCGCTCAACATTTCTATTTAAGTTTCTCAGTTTTGTCCCTAGTGGAATCATCTCTGAATTAGACTGATGACACGCTATACATTCATTTTCATCAGGAATGTGATAAAGTGTAGAAATATTATTTCCATTGGAATCAATCCAACTCACATTAGTATCATCTCCATTTAATTCCAGTAGAGCTTCTGATTGATCTTCATTCCACACATAGGTAGCAATATTCCATATATCAGCTTCTTTAATAAGTAATCGAGTCTCTATAATTCTTTTACCTAGACTTTCATCTCTTTCGTCGTTATAGTAAAAAAAGGTCTTTGTTAAAATAGTCCCATCTGGGAAATCGATAGATCCATCATTCAAGCGATTCATTTTTGTTCCTGAAGGAATTTTTACAAGTCTTTGTTTTTGCGAAAAGTCTGTAAATAGGGTAGAACTTAACTCTAATAGTTCGAAATCACTTGAGGGAATTAAATCAGAAGCATTTCCTTCAAATATATTATAGTCTGAAAGTTTTGGATTAAAAATAATTGATTCAGGAAAATCAAATTCCGGAATTTCTACCTCGGAAAATATACCATTGTTGCAAGCTACTAAAGTAATTAGTAGAAAACCAATCAAACAAATCAATGTGTTTTTCATAATCAAGCTGTTTTTAGATTCTTTTCAAACTGAAATTTGGAAAAGGCAAAGTAATGATAAAATTATAGTTTTAACGTATTTGACTTAATTATATTATTAAGAAAAGGGATTTTCAATATGGATATTAATACTATAATATTGCCAACACATCTTACTTGAAAACTCAATTTTACCTTTCAATTATGCATGCCTTTTGGCTTAAAGCCCTCCAAATTAAAAGTCATAAACTTCATCTTTTTCTCAACTTTTTACATTTCCGTGACATTACTAAGTATGAAATTTAAACTAACGCTTATACTTGTGCTCATATCAAGCACGCTTTATTCCCAATTCAAAGTAGATTTATATGGTCAAGTTACTGATGCACAATCAGGTGAAACTTTAATAGGAGCAACTGTTCTAGTAGAAGGAACTTCTATCGGTGTCACAACAGATTTTGACGGCAAATTTGTATTAAGTCTTGAACCTGGTGCATATAATGTAACCGCTTCTTACTTAGGTTATGAATCATTTACCAGAACAAATCTTATCGTCCAATCCAAGGGTAATGCTGATCTGAATTTCGAATTATCTGCAGCTGGAAAAACAATAGAGAATGTCGAAATTACTGCAAGCCCTTTTGCTCGATCACTAGAAGCACCTTTATCATTGCAAAAACTTTCCCCTGAAGAATTAAAAACGTATCCAGGTGGAAATAATGATATCGCGAAAGTTGTCCAATCTTTGCCAGGTATTAGTGGTTCGATTGGAGGTTTCAGGAATGACATTATTATAAGAGGTGGTGCGCCAAATGAGAATGTGTATTATCTAGATGGTCTTGAAATACCTAATATTAATCACTTTAGCACACAAGGTTCAGCTGGTGGTCCTGCCGGTTTACTAAATGTTGCATTTATAGAAGGCGTTGAGCTGTCAGCATCTTCGTTTGGTGCGAGATATGATAATCCGCTTTCAGGTGTTTTACAATTCGATCAAAGGGATGGAAATAGACGTAAGTTTGCAACGAACTTCAGGGTAAGTGCTAGTGAAGCAGCTGTAACTCTTGAGGGTCCACTTTTTAAAAAAGGAAAAGAAGAATCAAATACTTCATTTATATTTTCGGGCAGACGCTCGTATCTTCAGTTTTTGTTTGACTTAATAGGACTTCCTATTCGACCCTCTTTTTATGATTATCAGTATAAAGTAAGCTCTAAACTTGATGAATATAACTCCATAATTTTTACGGGGATAGGAGCTATCGATGATTTTTCACTAGAAGCGCCTGATGATTTTTCACCCGAACAACAAGCTGTTTTAGAACAAGTGCCTCTTATCGAACAATATTCTGCATCAAGCGGATTGATATGGAAGCGCAGAAGAAAGGACGGAAAAGGGATTTATAATACGGCTATATCTTATAATAGATTGCGAAACCAATTTAGCGGGTATGAAGATAATGAGAATAAAGAAGGATTGTTATTTCAAACCAATAGCCGAGAAACAGAATATAAATTACGTCCGCGTTACACACACTTTGTCAACAATTGGTCTCTGAGCACAGGCTTCAATGCGATTTATGCTACTTATACCAATAGAACTGAAAATTTTCTCCAAAACATAGATTACGATTCTGGTATTGAGATGTTCCGCTACGGTTTATTCTTCCAAGCTTCAAAAGCTAATATCAAGAATCGATTTGATGTAACGTTTGGTGTGCGAAGTGATGCGAACACTTTTACAGAGGAATCTTTCCAGTTGTTGAAGACGTTTTCTCCGAGAGCTGGTATTTCTGTGCGATTAGA
The DNA here is from genome assembly GCA_964566605.1 of uncultured Saprospiraceae bacterium. GTDB lineage: Bacteria > Bacteroidota > Bacteroidia > Chitinophagales > Saprospiraceae > JAHDFB01. The sequence goes on from CAZMKA010000259.1 coordinate 3,183, forward strand.
TAAGGAAGATTTATGGCGATGGAATGCATCGGTAGGATCGTATTATAAGATTGCCCCTTTTACTGTTTTGGGTTATGAAGATGCTGATGGGAACTTGACGAATAAAGATGCGAAATATATCAACAGCATACATTTAGTTACTGGCGTATCATATTTGCCATCGGCTACAAGTAAGTTGTCGGTAGAAGGATTTTACAAAAAGTATAATGATTATCCTGTTTCAGTATTGGATGGAGTTTCGTTAGCGAATCAAGGAGGTGATTTTTCGATTTTGGGAGATGAAGATATTTTGAGTGTAGGGGAGGGAAGAACCTACGGGATGGAGTTCTTGGCCCAGCAAAAATTGTATAAAGGCTTTTATGGAATCTTTGCATTGACGTATTACTTTAGCGAATTTTCAGGTCTTGATGGCGAGTATCGCCCTAGCGCATGGGACAGTCGATACCTCTTGTCTTTTACGGGCGGATATAAATTTGGTAAGAACTACGAATTGAGTTTGCGAACGAGATTTGTGGGAAGAACACCGTATGCACCAGTGAATGAAGAAGCAACTTTAGCGGCTTATCCATTAACAATTGTAGATTACGATCAGCTCGGTGACGTGTTTTTAGATCCATTTTATCAGACAGATTTCCGATTTGATAAAAAATGGAATTTTAAATATTTGGCATTGAATGTATACCTAGAAGTGCAGAATCTTTTTGGACAAGCAGTACCCCAACCGCCACAATTCGCATTGGATAGAGATGATATCGGTGAGGTAATTACACCTTTTCAG
>CAZMKA010000260.1:0-3891 GCA_964566605.1 uncultured Saprospiraceae bacterium
ATGATAATATTTTATTAAAATATTATTTACAATACTAAAGGAATAGCGAAACCCGTAATGGAGCGCCCGAGCACCCAAATAAAAATTCTATTTATATTTTATACAGATTGAAACCTATAATGGCGGAAAAATTAAGTTTTATCCTTCGATACTCTTCGTCGAAAATACTCAACAGGGCTAAGGCTGCCAGCCCATCGGCTTTCGCCGTTCCCTCACTTGAAGTACGGTTGTACTTCATCAGCCCTTAAAGGCTGAATCGATTGGTCATGTTTTTTTCCTCGACTCTCTTTGGATAATTACCGAATTTTAATCGCAATTATAAAGTGCAATCTGTATTATACTATTATTTAAAAGCAAAGTTAACAAGCTGTATTAGTCCCAAAACAAAAAAACCCGCTCTTTCGAACGGGTTTTACACTCCTAAATCAGTTCTCTGTGATTTTGGACTTTATATTTAAAAACCAAAATAACTATCGCAACATATTTAGATAATTTTCTGCTTTTACGGTATCGTCAAATCTTCCTACTACTATCTCATAAGAAATCTTGTCATTTACCATTCCATGCTTAACAAGGATCGGTTCATTGATCATTTTTCTTAATTCATCAACAATCTTGTAAGCTGTTACAAAATCATCGGTCGATAGTACATGAATTACTGCATGATCTCTGACTTCCTCTACAGACCAAGTAGATATAAATTCAGAGGTAATAATAACATCGCTAATCTCTATGGTTTCTTCCATCAAAGAGTTACTAGCGGTAAGCGGGGAAATCATTAGTGCGTATAACATTAGTGCACAAAATGATCTTAAAACAAAATTTAAGGACATACTACATTTTTTTTCGCCCAGAATCTCAATATAATCCACAAAAAACGTTCACGGGATTATAATAATTACTAAGAATCTAAGTTCAACATTTATATTTGCTAATATGTAGTGATTTTGCAATTTACTTGTTATGACAAGTATTCAACATCACATACAATAACCTGACATTTAATTCCGAAGCTTCCCCTATGCATAACTATAAAATCTTATACATTTTCTTTTTATCTTTTGTATTCCTAGGACAATCAGTAACTTGTCAAAAAATAGAAGCAGCCTATAGTGAATGGGACAATCAATTCGATGAATGGAACATACATGTCAATGAAGAACTCTATGTTCATGCAATCAGGCAATTCGGTGCAAATACTTACAGCAGATGGAATTTGGTTTACGAAGATGATGAAGGATTACATAGAGGATTCATGCAATCCAAAAGAGCTGAAGACTTTAATTACTTTGACTTTTACATTGGTAATGAACAGTTAATGATAACTACCGTATATGCTAATAATCCTACCATATGGAAAATTCAGCATTATGATAAAACGCTTATCATACAGAATAGAGGACCTTTTGAATGGTCGAAAAGAAGTAGTAGGGAATTCGAGTGGAACATGTATCAAGTCAATGAAGGATTCATACATGACTGGTATATAGATGACAACTCGCAAGACGAAATCACTTTCGAAATGCGAGTTGCAGCAACGCTTATTGTCCTAGAGACCGTAGCATTTATGTAATATTCTAGATTATTTAGCTAGCTCAGCTAATATCTGTGCAGAGTGATCAGCTGTCTTAACCTTTGGGATAACTAATTCTATATTACCATTTTCATCGATAACAAAAGTAGTTCTCAAAAGTCCTTCATATTCTCTTCCCATGAATTTCTTCGGTCCCCATACGCCATAAGATTTGATAATGCTATGATCTTCATCCGCTATAAGACTGAATGGAAAGCTATATTTATCAATAAATTTTTGATGTTTCGTTGGTTTGTCAGGGCTTACGCCCAAAATTTCAAAACCTTTATCTTTTAGATCTTTATAATTATCTCTTAAGTTACAACCTTCTTTTGTACATCCAGGCGTATCATCTTTGGGGTAAAAATAGAGTATCAACTTCTTTCCAGAATAATCGGATAATTTCACTGTTGATCCGTCTTCAATTGTTCCTTCAAAATCTGGTGCTTTTGCACCTGCTTGTAATGTTGTCATGAGTTTAAATTTTAATAAACACGAAACGTTGAAGACAATCGAATGTTCAATTCGAGATTAATTAACCTGCATTTTGGAATAAAAAAGCCCTTGACAAATTGAATTATCAAGGGCTTGATGAGGTTGCGAACGGATTCGAACCGCTGTACGAGGTTTTGCAGACCTCTGCCTAGCCACTCGGCCACGCAACCATTTCAGATAATAGATTTGGTTTAAAAACTAACAACATATTATCTATTTTACTTTTACTACAATTTCCACACTTGGAAATCGGGACGCAAAGATAACTTTCTATAATAAATATGAAAACTTTATAAGATATTTCTTGCTCTAGTTTCCTATATTTTTATTTACTGGCACATCTTTAGCTCGCTCTCTTTCAAGCTGCTTTTTTAAGTTAGTAATTTGACTTTCAAGTGATTCTATGTAATCATTCTGGTCATCGATACGTTTCTTTTGCACATTTATAGTTTGTTCCAAAATTGATGCCTCCCCAATATCACTTGAAGGAATTTTTGTAGTCTCTTCCTTTTGCGAAGTATTATCTGTTGATGAACTACTTGTTGTTGACTGCACTTTTTCAGTTACATTGTCCCATGTATTCTTTATTAAACCTAGTGGATTCTCTCCTTGTGCAAAACTCACACCCAGATAAACTATAGGAGCAACAATAAGTAGAAAAATAAGAAATCGGGCACAACCTGTTAATTTATATTTTTTTGGCATTATGGTATTTTCATTAATTAACTAAACTCTTGTAAATAGAGTTCTAAATATTAAAGAGTTTCGACGAATAAATGTTTTTATCAAATTTATATGTTTTTTTCACCTACAAACGAAAAACAGTGTATTTTTGCGTTTTTAAAATCACAAAGATTTATTATGGCAAAGATTCTAGTAAATGACGGCATTCACCCTACTGGTGAAAAAATGCTAATTGAAGCCGGTCATGAAGTTAATACAACAAATATTCCAAACGAAGACCTTCCTAATCAACTTAACGAATACGATGCAATATGCGTACGAAGTGCGACTAAGGTAAGAAAAAATCTTATCGACCAATGTCCTAACTTAAAAGTTATTGCAAGAGGTGGTGTAGGATTGGATAACATAGATGTTAGCTATGCAAGAGAAAAAGGACTGGAAGTATATAATACTCCAGCTGCTTCATCAAGATCAGTTGCAGAACTCGCAATGACACATATGTTGAATCTTTCTCGTGGAACACATTTATCGAATAGAGAAATGCCATCTCGAGGTGCTGAAGAATTCAAAGTACTTAAAAAGTCCTATTCGAAAGGACAAGAGCTAGAAAATAAAACTTTGGGAATTATCGGTTTTGGTAGAATAGGAAGAGAATTAGCAAGTATTGCTTTCGGAACAGGTATGAATGTGCTTCCTGTTGACCTTCATGCAGAAACTGCTGAGATACCTGTTGGACCAAAAGCAAATGGTCTTAAAGTAACTATGAATGTAGTTTCTTTGGATGAGATGCTAAGTAAAGCTGATTTTATAAGTCTTCATGTACCATCTACTGATAAACCAATTCTTGGTCAAGCAGAAATGGATAAGATGAAAGATGGTGTGATACTTATTAACACAGCAAGAGGTGGATCTATTGACGAAGATGCATTATTGGGATCATTTGAATCAGGGAAAGTAAAAGCAGCAGGACTTGATGTTTTTGTGGGTGAGCCCAAACCACGTCAGGATTTATTAAATCATTCTGCTATTTCGGTTAGTCCACATATAGGCGCATCAACTGGAGAAGCTCAAGAAAAAATAGGAATTGAATTAGCTGAGCAAATCATTGCATATTTTAGTTAATGTAATTCATATTAAAA
>CAZMKA010000261.1:0-2418 GCA_964566605.1 uncultured Saprospiraceae bacterium
GCCGTTCACGATGGTGGACATCGTATGCCGATACTCCTGCGGACTTTCCAGCTTCACCCGCTCGTTATCCGACGAGGTAAAGCGCCAGTGGGGATCCACCGTCCGGATGGGATAACCGTCTTTATAGGGCTGCCAGATGGGATAACCTTTCCCCTCCCATAGTTCTTCCGTGGCCCACTCCTCTTCCCAGCAACCGTTTTTCCAGGAGCCGTGTACGTAGGGGTTGTGAAACATGATGTCATACAAACCTCCCGGCTTCAGCACCCGGGCGACTTCATCGAAAACCTCCCCCACCTCCGGGACGTAATTTATAGAGTACGGCTGATACACAATGTCGAATTCCTCGTCCGCGCAAAAGGACAAATCTCGCATGTCCGACTTAACAATCCGCATCTCCTTACCGTATTGCTCCGAGACGAGCCGGTCCTTCTCCAGCTGCAACGCACTAAAGTCTACCACCGTCACCTCCGCCCCCAACAAAGCAAAGGCAATGCTTTGCTGTCCCCCACCCGACGCCAGACAAAGCACCTTCTTCCCCCTCAGCTCCTCCGCGTAAAAGCCCCTCCGGTTAATGTACGCCTTCGCCTCCTCCGGCGTCAGCTCCAGCTTCGGCTGGGAACAGAGGACGCCGTTTTTCGCCAGGGCGTCCCACTTTTTTTCGTTCTGTTGGGTTGGGTTGGTGGGGGGCATGGGTGGTTGCTTTTTGTTACTGTTTGGATCTCTTTTAAGGAGGCGATTTGAGGGACTGGTAAGGGGGTAAAAATATCATAAATTCACTACTTCGTAGTGTGTTGATAAAGAGGGAAACAGTTAGCAGCAATCCCAGTAGAAATAAGCCTTAGAAAAATCTTTTAGCAAAAGACTTTCAGCGTCTATAAACACATGTCCCAGTCCATTATCTCCGAACATGATAAAATCATCAACATCAATTTGTAACAATTGTACGTCATCTTTTTTCTTAGAATCGTAATCCCTAGGGTCAGATTGAGTAAATTCTGCATAACCCCCTATTTTATGACCTGAAGCATCGAAGTATTTGTCAAATTCTTCACTCTGTTGTTCCGTAAGCCTATCTATAAACTCCCAATGATCGTCCTGACCGAAGTCGTAATCAAATTGGCAATCCTCCATCCCCCCTTTATCCATTCCCCTATGGAATGTCAACTTATGGACCCTACCTATTGGAATTTCTTCAAAATCATCATTTGACAAAAATGAAAAGTCATTCAACATTGGTTTTTCCAATTCCTCCCTGCTGTGATAAAGGATCTCTGAGTCTTCATCGTACCATTCGGTTGGTGATAAAAATAGTTGCAGAATACCATCATGGGGGAAATTTCTTATTGGAGGTATTTCACCAAAATTTAGTTGAGCAACCATTATCATTGGCTTGCCCTTTTTATCTTTTGGATATTCCTTTTCCAATGGAAAGAATGGCAATCCCAAAAATTTACTTGCCCTTAATTTAAGCTTGTCCTCTAACGGTAAATCGTCATTTGGTTCAGCTACTATTCTAACAACTTCTCGTTCGTACCCTATAAGAGACTCTTCGAACTGGTTCAAAAAATTTGGAATCATATTACCTCATCTTACATATGGCTAACAACTTAAAATGTGTGCCACAACTATAATTCTTTAATCCGCAGCCTACTGAAAGGTCGCAATATTATCTATATACTCAGTGTTGTAAAATATTTTTCACTTAATGGCATAATTTTTCAAGAAAGAATTGTCAACTTTTAAAACATGCGGCTTCCCTTTTTCTTTGGGCGCCCATCCATCATTCAGCCCAGCTTTTATTATTCTTGAGATATCGCCTGGTCGGAATACTGGGTAGTCTTCTTTTTTGTATTTATCAAGTTTTAAAAAGTCAAGCCACATATCCCGTGTCACAATCCCATCCACTTTTAAAATACGGCCATCTCCTGATTCAATTTGAATTGTTAAATTCAGACTGAAGCTCCAATCATCGTCAATTTTAGTGGTAGAAATGGAATAACGGAAATTAACCCCACAAACAGTTATAGGTCTACTCTTTTTCTTAGGTAATGCCATTCGTTTTTTTTAAATGTTTTACTGTTGAGCTAAATGCTGTTCGCCCCAAAAGGGTGCCTGGACATATGAGGCTTGGTTCACGCCCATTAAGCTAAGCCCAAACCTAAGATAGTATAATTACACCTAATTTAAGGAGCCATACCGCATGCTCCTGTATTCAAAGCCATTCGAGACATCAAAAGTTCCTGATGTTTTGGCCATCGATTAGTCTTGCTGTACCTCACAGCCTGATCTCCGTATGCCGCTCACTTCATTTTAGCCAACGGTCGCGGCTAAACGACGTGACCAGCTTTTGTTGAGCATAGACGTATTAGCCACTGTTAGTGCCAGTATTTATTTTTCATCTTTTGTATTTAATTCCAA
>CAZMKA010000261.1:2428-3845 GCA_964566605.1 uncultured Saprospiraceae bacterium
CCTATGTTTCAATTTTTTATTAGGATATTTTTCTTTGATTAAGTGTCTTAATTTCTGTAGAACTGCATTTCTATGATTGTATCTTTCTTCTACTTCTAATGATGCAATTCTTACAGCACAGTACAAACTATATCTTTGATTAGATAAATCATCATCACACTTTCGATCATCTTCTTTGTTCCAAAATAATTCTTCTGATAAAATATTTTTTACTATTCTAATAATTCTTAAGTCGCTTTCTGTTACTGGGACTATTGGGTCATTATTAATAGTGAAGGATATTGATTGATTTCTAATTTCTAAATCATCCATGGTTAAATAGTCATTTTTAAATCGAAACATTATTTGATTGAAACCAGCTCTTTCAGTAATTTTAAATTCTGTTGGAATGATAAATCTGTTTTTAAAGTTTATTGACCCAATTCTTGGAAACTGTTCGAATAATGAAATGCTATCTATCTCAGAATATGTAGTATCCAATTCAATTTCAAAGCCTGTGAAATATTTATTCTCACATTTGCCCACTAACTTATCTTGTTGTAGAATTAATTCTCCTTTACTTTGTCCAAATGAAAAATTGGTTGTAATCAGAAGAAGTAGTAATGAAATATTCGGATGTTTCATTTTTTTATTGGTTCTAACGGTCGGTGCATGCCCCGTGCGAGCCGTTTAGGCCGCATGGAGGTATACACTTTGTTGGGCACTCGCCTTCCTTTTCTTTGAGTTCAATCTGTCAATTTGCAATTCAACTTTTTTTGGTCGCAAACAATAATACTGTTTTATAATGTTTTAATACTTGATTATTCATAATGGAAATTATTGATTCAATTTCTTTGAATAATTTTTATCTTTGATCTTCTTTCATTGACATATGAGGTGAAAATGTACTCAACAACCCAAGATATTCTTCTTTTGAATAGAATTTTGACCATCGATAATCTCTTCTTTCAAAGTTTACTAAATCTTTTCTATTAGAGATATAATCCCAATGCTTATTTATTGTCTCTTCCATACCTACTTTACCTTTCTTTTTGGGAAGATATTTGTCATAAATTTCACCTGTTTGTTTCCAGAATTCAGTCTTTTGTGATTTATCAATATTCCATATCAATCCTATTGAACCATTGTCTTTCAATAAGTTAATTGTTTTATCAATCCCTTGCTTTTTATCTATCCAATGAAATGCTTGAGCTGATATCATCAACTTAAATTTTTCCGTTGTTATCCATTCTTCAAACTTGGAATTAATTATTTTTCCAATGCCATATTGCTTTATATTTTTTTGCTATTCTTGATAAAAACTCCCCTTTTTCTACTGCAACTATTTCATATCCTCTCTTTATGAAATCAATTGTAATTTGCCCTGTTCCACATCCTATTTCTAGTATTTTATCTGTTGTTTTAATTTGGCTTAAAG
>CAZMKA010000262.1:0-3841 GCA_964566605.1 uncultured Saprospiraceae bacterium
GTCTATACCTATTCCTGAAGGATTCAAGCTAGCGATATCTCTTAACGCATAATCACTTCCTTTGGGGAAAAGAATAACTGGAACTTTATCCGCTAATGCATCGTGTATTTTTTTTAAGTATGGGAATGCAAATTCCATGAAATCTGCGTAAGACAACAAACCACTCCAGCTATCAAATACTTGAATTACATCAGCACCATTTTCTATTTTTCTAAGAAGATAAGCGATTGTGACATCGGTGATTTTGTCAAGAAGACTCTTTGCTACAGCTGGTTGAGAAAAACATAAAGTCTTCGCTTGGTGGAATGTTTTACTTCCTTGACCTTCTACCATATAACAAAATATGGTAAATGGTGCACCTGCAAATCCTATGAGTGGGACTCTATTATTCAATTCTTTTTTTGTCAATTGAAGTGCGTCGTAAACATATTGTAATTCATCAGCAGTCCCATCTACTCTAAGCTTATCAACATCAGCTTGGGTTTTTATTGTTTCGGGTAAGTATGGGCCTTTGCCTGGAATCATTTGGACTTCAAGTCCCATTACCTCTGGAATGACCAATATGTCTGAGAATAAAATAGCCGCATCGGGTTTTATGATGTCAATTGGTTGCAAGGTGATTTCTGTGGCAAGTTCAGGTGTACGAATACGTGTAAAGAAGTCGTATTTGCGTTTTAATACCATGTATTCTGGAAGGTATCTTCCTGCTTGACGCATCAACCATACTGGTGGTCTTTCCACTTCTTCGCCTCTTAGCGCTTTTAAAAAAAGATGTTCTTTATTCATTTGTCATATCATTAATAGCTAATTCTACCAAGTGATTTTCACTTGATATTTCACAGTATTTCACCTTGGAAAAGCCAAGAGATTTTGCAAAGTCAGCAGTTGTTTTTCCTATACAGAAAATCCACTGTTTTTTTAGTTTATTTTTTTCAAGAAATGCTCTTAGATGGCTAGGTGCGAAAACTAAAATGGCGTCGTAATTTTCGTGCGTTCTTCCAACGGATTTCTTGGCGTATACTTCGTACTCGTGCATTTTGATATCAAAGGTTTCAAGTTGATTTCTAAGCTCAACTCGTCTGTCAGCACAAGTCAGATGAACAATTTCCGATTCTTTATTTGTTGCAATTGCGTGAGCAAGAATAGAAGAATTAGCACCGCTTGATTTTACTCGATAACCCGCCTTTTCAGCTACAGCAGATGTGACAGGTGAGATAGCATAACATTCATGGGGTTCAAGACCCAAAACCTCTGCTGCATAGATGCCATTTTTACTGGTAAAAACCAACGGCACTTTGTGTGCTGCTATCTGTGTTTTAATGTTGGGCAGATTCGTAAAACTGATCTTGACGATATCATAATGTTCATGCGAGACAAACGCATCATCAAGTAATTGAATAGAAGCTGCACTTAGCATTTTAGTCGATATGATATGCAGATTTTTACCCAATGGTTTTACGTATTTCAGTTATAATTTCTTCACCACCGTTTTTCAAAAGTTCTTCTGCAGCTATCTTTCCAGCATCTTGCCATTGATTGAATCTATATGTTTTTGTTAATTGTTTTTTTTGTGGGTTGGGACCCAAAGAGACCACGTTTCCAGTAAAATGAATTTCTTGTCCTAAAACCTTAACAAAAGCTGCAATTGGTGTTGAGCAACCGCCCATTAATTCTCTTAAGAATTGTCTTTCGACATATGTTGCGATGTATGAAGCTTCGTGATTTAATAGTTTGGAAATGTTTATGCAATTGGTATCGTCTGAACGTGTGGCGATACCTAGTGCGCCTTGAGCTGGAGCGGGAATCATCCAGTCTAGTGTTTCGAAAAATGGAACTTTTAGATTAATTCTTTCTATTCCGGCGGCAGCAAAAACAGCTCCATTCCAGTCGTTATTGTCTTTTAGTTTTTGTAAGCGTGTGTTGATGTTCCCTCGGATGTTGTCGAAAGAATGGTGTGGATAATTAAAAGCCCATTGTGCTTTTCTTCTTATACTACTTGTTGCAATAGTAGCATCAACTTCATTCCATTTTTGCGGAGTTTTCGTGACGATGATGTCTTTGTGATTTCCTCTTTGAGGAACGGCTGAAATGGAAATGCCTTCAGGTGTTTTAGTAGGCACGTCTTTTAAGGAGTGAACTGCGAGATCGATCCTGTTTTCGAGTAAAGCAATATCAAGTGTTTTCGTAAATACGCCTTGAACACCAATTTCGTATATAGGTAAAGTAGTTTCTTTTTCTCCATCACTTTTGATCAAAACAAGTTTGCTTGGTATTCCAAGCTTCTCTATTTTATGCTTTATAAAGTTCGCTTGCCACAACGCAAGTTCGCTTTTTCTTGTTCCTATTCTGATTATTTTGCTCATCAATGACTGCTTTTTAAATAATCGAATAAGACCTTTTCAGAATCCTCTGAAGCTTTTTTCGTTTTTACATATTTTGCAAAATTGCCCATACTTTTCTGTAGGTAATAATTGCTTTCTTCCTTATCAATAGACTGAAAAAAAGGACACACGTTTGAAGCTTCTTTCAACTTCCTTTTCCAGTCTTTTAAAACATCAGAATGTGAATAAGTAATCGACCAGTTAATAAATTCCTTTATGTGCTCATCAATAATCTCCATTGCTGGAGCAATGCTATCTTTTCTATCCTTCAAACATTTGTTTACAATTTTTGCAGCATCATCAATTGTAAAATACTTTATCGTTTCGGTTTCTCTTAAACTCCTATCAAAAGGAGTTGGCATAGATAGATCAACGATATATTTCGGAGTTGATTCTAAGGTGCTTTTAGAGAATAATATTTCTTCAGAATTGATTGCACTAATAACCAAAGTATAGTAACCTAAACGACGATTACAATTTTCCCATGGGATCATGTCGCAATCGTATTTCTCAGAAAATAAAATAGATTTTTCAATCGTGCGGTTACATATCGTAAGTGGAACTTCGGGGAAATACGTTTTAATATTTTTCAATATTGAATTCCCAAATTTGCCTAAGCCTATTAATAAAATTGAATCAGATGTTCTAAATTCGATTTCTTTTAATATATGTACAATTGCATAAGAAAGAGAAGTTGTTCCTTTAGTGAGCGAAGTGTTTTTTCTTACTTCTTTAGCAGCTTTTAAGGAAGTGTTAGCAAGCCTTTCCATAAATCCATTTAGCGTATTTTTTTTCTTAGATTCAATAAAAGATTTCTTGAATTGACTTAGTATTTCTTGGTCACCTAAAACCATAGAATCAAGTCCGGAAGCTACTTTGAATATATGATGAAGCGCATCTATATTGGACAAGCTAAGGATTTGATTATCATCGATGTTTGTATTTACAAATTTCAAGAGTAGCTTCTTTGCACCTTCTATACTCCCATGTCCATAAAGTTCCCACCTATTGCATGTTTGAAGCACATTAATTGCATTGATGTTGTATTCTTCTAGAGAACTGCAAAGCGCATCTTTTTCAATAAACCGTAAAAGATTATTTCGATCATTCGTATGTATCGAATCATGATTAAAACCAACTACAAAAATCTGTTCTATTGTGCTCATCCAAAGGTAAAGTTGGAATTATAACACAATATTTAAGGAAAGGGATAAGCTGTATAATAGATCATTACAATCTATTGACAATAAAAAGAATTTTTTACATAGTCATGACTTTTAGGTGATAGAAAATGAAAACAGCTCTTAGTGGTTTTAGTGTAACTGCAGATGTTTTTTTGCTTAACGTTTTTTACGTTCCTTTGAGCTATGAACCATTCAAAGTTTATACCTTTATCTTTAGAGCAATTCCGTTTAGAAACCTATTAGCAGTTTTTAAAGACTAGTCTACATGAAATATTT
>CAZMKA010000263.1:0-3838 GCA_964566605.1 uncultured Saprospiraceae bacterium
ACGATGGACATTTGCTCCTATGCTTGATATTTCGCGTGATCCGAGATGGGGAAGAATTGCAGAGTCAGGAGGAGAAGACCCATATCTTACAAGTCGAATGGCAGAAGCTTACATCAAAGGGTTTCAAGGTGACGATTTAAGTGAGCCAACTTCTATTGCAGCTTGTGCAAAGCATTTCGTAGGCTATGGTGCAGCTGAAGGAGGAAGAGATTATAACACAGCTAACATTAATGACTTTTCATTACACAACAACTATTTAAAACCTTTCAAAGCGAGTGTAGATGCAGGTGTAGCAACTTTCATGTCGGGCTTCAATGAAGTAAACGGAATTCCTGCAACAGGAAATCAATACTTAATGCGAGAAATCTTAAGAGATCAATGGGGATTCGATGGATTTGTAGTCAGTGATTGGGCTTCTGTAACCGAGATGATTGCACATGGATATGCGGCTGATGCTAAACATGCGGCAGAAAGAGGTGCCAATGCAATGGTTGACATGGAAATGACAAGTACTGCTTATGAAGATAATCTAGAAGTATTGATAAATGAAGGTAAAGTATCTGAAAAACTTTTAGATGAAATGGTACGAAATATTCTTCGTATAAAATTCAGATTAGGACTTTTTGACAATCCATATTTCGATCCATCGAATGATAAATTGTACGCCCCGGAACATTTGGAAGCGGCAAAACAAGCTGCGATTGAATCTATGGTATTATTGAAAAATGAAAACAATATTTTGCCTTTGGGTAGAACCCAAAAAATAGCGTTAGTAGGCCCACTTGCAGACAAAGGCCATGAACAACTAGGAACCTGGACTTTTGATGGTGATAAAGAAAAAACCATTACACCGAAAATGGCATTCCAACAAGATAGAAGTCTAATTATAAACTTCAGTGAAGGGCTTAGTTTTAGTAGGGACTTAACGTCCAAAGGTTTTGAAGGTGCGGTTAAGGCTGCAAAGGAATCTGATGTAATTATATTCTGCGCTGGAGAGGAAGCTATTCTTTCTGGCGAAGCGCATAGTAGAGCAGACATTAGTCTTCCAGGAGCACAAGAAGAACTACTTGAAGAACTGCATAAAACAGGCAAGCCAATTATTCTTATTGTAATGGCTGGACGTCCTATAACATTTGAAAATATAATTGATAAAGTAGATGCGATTGTTATGGCGTGGCATCCAGGAACTATGGGTGGACCAGCATTAAAAGAGATTTTATTGGGTGATGTTTCTCCATCAGGGAGACTGCCAGTTACTTGGCCGAAAATGAATGGTCAAATGCCGATTTACTATAACCATAAAATGACAGGAAGACCTGTAATTGCTGACCAATTCGTAGAAATGTACGACATTCCTATCGAAGCTTGGCAAAGCTCATTAGGTAATACATCGCATTATTTAGATGCTGGATTCTTACCTGCATTTCCTTTTGGTCACGGATTAACGTACAGTAATTTTGAATACAATAATGTACGTTTATCGAATTCATCTCCAACTATGGGAGAAGAACTTAAAGTTAGTGTTACAATTACTAATACGGGTAAAATGCGCGCAAAGGAAACAGTACAATTATATTTCCGTGATATGGTAGGAAGTTTAACTCGACCTGTTAAAGAATTACTACGATTTGAAAAAGTAGCTTTAGAACCAGGGGAAAGTAAGGAGATTACCTTTACTTTTACAACCGAAGACTTATCTTTTTATGGGCCTGACAAAAAATGGCTTACTGAAACAGGAGACTTTAAACTTTGGGTAGCAAAAAATGCACTTGATGTTAGCCAAGAATTGAATTTTACTATCAATTAAAAATTACAAATCCCTTTACAAAATACAAAAATGAAACTATCAAATACAAGCTTTTTATTACTAATTCTAGTATTCTCTATTGCCTTTTTCAGCTGTAAAGATGATGTTAAAAAAGCCACAAAAAGTGAGACTGAAAGCGAGAAAGCACCTTCAGACGTATTATCATTTATGGATAAGTTTAAAATCATGTTGGGTGATGGAACAAATGAAGATAACTTAATCGATTATAAAGATGATAAATTCTTCTTTACAGCTAATGATGAAAGAGGAGATTGGGTAGTTTACAAAACACCGAATCAAGGTGTGACTTCTAAAAACTCAAGCAATACTAGAACAGAACTTCATGAAAAAAGAGATTGGATACCAGAAGAAGGTGGAAAGTTAACTGGAACTTGTAAGGTAACTCATGTATCGACATCTGGTGATGCTCGGGTAGCTGCATCTTATTCTGTTGTAGTAGGACAAATCCATAGTGGCGCTGGACATGAAAACGAACCAATAAAGATTTTTTATAAGAAATTCCCTGGTCATTCTAAAGGATCAGTGTTTTGGAATTATGAAATCAATACAGCTGGCGATGATAATTCTGGTAGATGGGATTATTCTTACCCAGTATGGGGATATGACTTTTCAGTTGTTGGGTCAAGCCCAAATGAATATCCTTCTGAACCGACAGACGGAATCGAATTAGGCGAAGCTTTCAGCTATACGATTAATGTTCATGAAGGAGTTATGTATGTTGAATTCACGAGTCCTGGACATCCTAAAAAAACATTCACTAAGAACCTGATGGTATCAGAATTCGCAACAAAAGAAAATATTCCAGAGCAAGTTCAAAAGTTATTTTGGCCAATAGGACAAGAAGGTGTTGAAAGACCAGAAGCTTATGCGAGTGAATTGATGTACTTTAAGCAAGGAGCGTATAATCAGACTAATGGAAAAGATCCTTCCAAGAACATCGTTTGGTGTGGAGGTGCAGAAACATATGGTGGAGATATTGCAAAGCAATACGAGAATGGTGATTATGCTGAAGTGTGGTTTAAAAACTGTACGGTGGGCATGGCAGAAATTCCTGACTAATATCATTCAACATATTTTCGATATAAATAAAAAAATGGCTTTCATTCAAAATTGTATGAAAGCCATTTTTTAATTGCTAAACATATAATAATAATCCAGTATCGAATTCTTATTAAAAATTTATTTACCACTCTTGTATTGTTCTTCTAGAAAAGGCTTAAAAAGAAAGTGTACTTTTGAAGTAAATTTCACTATGTCTAAAAATGTACTTTTATCACTTTCGTTTTGTTTATTTTTTACATTACAAACACTAGTAGGTCAAGGCAGCAAAGATCTACCAAATCTGAGACATCAAATTCAGCTTGGTTATCCTGTTGAAATTGGCTTAGGTTTAGAGATTCCCAAGGCAGCTATTCACTTTTCATACAATGGCACTTATCGCTTTAATCCATACTTTGCTTCAGAAACTCAACTATCATATTCGGGTGCTAACTTTAATCGTAATTCAGCGACTTTTGCAAGAGATGGTGGAACTTTACAAAGTTTGAATGTACTAACAGGAGGAAGGGTACTTCTTTTTAGAGAAGAAAGTAGTTTTAGGGTCTATGGAAATGCTTTAATTGGAGGATTTTATTATTCCTCATCTGAATTCAATGCTGACAATGAATTGAATCAAAACGATGGATTTGGTATTGGAATATCCTTAGGATTATTTGCTTTGATTAATCAATCATGGAATGTAGGAATAAGTATAGAAACACGTAACTTTCTTATTTTAAAAGCAGGATATACTTTTTAACTTGACATTATACACATCATCACTCGCATCAAACCACCTTCATCCACGCCTTAAAACCTGCAAGAAAATCAGCCGAAACCTACGTCATCATTGCATCACAAAATCTCGTAGGACGAACTTTTAACTCATACATCACACACCTCACTCAAACAATCTCCTTTGGGATATTCACAAGTAAGGACAATGCATAGTAATCCCTCAATATTCTTGTG
>CAZMKA010000264.1:0-3827 GCA_964566605.1 uncultured Saprospiraceae bacterium
GTTACACCTAATTCTATTTCTAAAGTCATGCCTATTTTCTCCATTCTCACAAGAAATTCACTACAAACTTCTATATTTTCTTCTATAGGCTCTTCACTAAGGTCAAGCATATGCGAAGAATATAAACTTCTTCCCGTCGCTTTATAGTGTGCTTCACTTGCTGAAACTAACCCATCTATCCAAGGCAACAACTTCTTTGCGCAGTGATCTGTATGTAAAATTACAGGAACCCCATAATGCTCAGCCATCGTATTAACATGATGTGCAGCACTAATCGAACCAGCTATTGCAGCTACTTGATTCTCATTTGAAATAGATTTTCCTGCATAAAATTGAGCTCCTCCATTGGACAACTGAACAATTACAGGAGAATTTACTTTACTTGCAGTTTCTAGAACCGCATTTAAAGAATTAGTACCTACAATGTTTGCTGCTGGTAAAGCAAAATCATTTTCGTTTGCGTAGTCTAAAAGATCTGTAACCTCATTTCCTACTAAAACTCCTTTTTTAAATTTTGACATTTTATTTGTGATTTATATTATACCTTTCTCCACTAGATACCTCTCAGCATCAAGTGCTGCCATACATCCGGTACCTGCTGCTGTAACAGCTTGTCTATATACATTATCTTGAGCATCTCCGCTAGCAAAAATACCCTCCATATTTGTCTTTGTTGAATCTGGTTTAGTTATTAGATATCCTGAATTATCCATATCCAACATATCTTTAAAAATACCAGTATTTGGCTTATGACCTATTGCAACGAAAAAAGCTTCTGCATCAATAACTCTTTCCTCTCCCGTTTTCGTGTCCTTAACTTTAGCACCAACAACTGCATCATATCCTAAGATTTCAACAGTAGATGTGTTCCAGTGTACAACAATATTATCTGTTTTGAAGACTCTTTCTTGCATGATTTTTGACGCACGCATTTCGTCTCTTCGGACTAGTAAGTGAACTTTTGGGCATAATTTAGCTAGGTAAGAAGCTTCTTCAGCAGCAGTATCTCCTCCTCCTACAACAATAACTTCTTTTCCTTTGAAGAAAAAGCCATCACATACAGCACAAGCTGAAACTCCCTTATTCATTAATTTTTGTTCAGACTCCAGCCCCAACCACTTTGCACTAGCTCCAGTAGCAATTATTATACTATCAGCAGTCATTTCAACTCCACCTTCAGTCTTAATCTTTTTTACATCTCCTTCTACACTAACTTCTGTAACTATATCATAGTGAATTATTGTACCAAATCTTTCCGCTTGATTTTTAAAATCCTCCATCATTTGAGGTCCCATAATTCCATCAGGATATCCGGGGTAATTCTCTACATCAGTTGTAATCATTAACTGACCTCCTGGCTCTTGTCCTGTAAACATAACTGGATCCATTGCTGCTCTTGCTGCATATATTGCCGCTGTATAACCTGCAGGCCCACTACCTATAATTAAACATTTTACGTGTTCCAAAATCTTGTATTTTAATTTTTTGCAAATGTAATATAAATATGTATTAAAAAAAGACTAATACATGTTTCATTCCTTTTTTAAACAAACGACTTTATAAATAGTAAGGGATTAGTATTTATACTATGACATATTGTCCTTTAATTGACTAAATTTAGGTGCCCCAAAACCATTAAAAGACCTTTAATGATGATAGAACTATTCATATACTCATATTTTAACGAAAAATGGAAATTAATTCATTAATATTTTCGTTAACGTGATATGATATTCAGTGTTGCATTCATATTATTTGGTACGTCATTGGTTGCTTGGCAATTATGGAGTAATTCCAAAATTCAAGGACTTTTGGCTAAGTCAACGGGTTTGTTTTTAATTCTTACAGCTCTTTCATCCATTTATCAGGTTGTTTCTCAAAATTTGAGTTGGGGTGCATTTTCAGCAACATTAATGCTTTTAAGCATTTCATCATTTGTCGCTAGACTAATCCCTAATAATCTAAAAACAAAAGCATTATACTTAGCTAGCTCAAGTCTTTTACTAAGCCTGTTTATTGCTTCTATGTTTTTAAATCTTGGATCATCAAAGCAACATATAGAATAAAATATCCCTGAATTTCTGATTAAAGTTTATGCTAATAGTTCTTCTGATTTCATTGCGTTTGTTGAAAGTCAACACGAATTGGTAATAAAAAATAAATTTAATCCTGTTGATTTTGATGCAACAGAATTAGATGACTATTATATCGTAGACCTTTTGGGTTCCAACCCAAAACAAGTCAAAAACATACTTTCAAAGCTTCCTTTTGTTGAGTATATAGAATATAATGATGAAGTTTATACGCCGGCTTTCCAAAGCCCTAAGAAGCATTCCAATAATGTAGATTATATTTTCCAAGACCCATTAAATACAAAACAATGGTCACTGAAAAATACTGGAATGAGTCAGTTCTACGAATTAGCAAACAAGCAAAAAACCAAAAAGAGAATAAAACTATTTATTTTGGATACTGGTGTTGATGGCACACACGAAGACTTGCAAGGAGTTTTTATTCCCAATGGCAAAAAACACGATAAGGATAAAAAGGGACATGGAACGCATTGTGCTGGAATTGCAGCTGCCATAACTGGTAATAATATTGGAGTAAGTTCTTTTAATTTTGATAAAAGAATTGAAATTCATTCTGAAAAAGTATTAGCAGATTTTGGAGGAGGCACACAAGCAGGTATCATTCAAGGAATAATTAATGCAGTAGATAAAGGAGCTGATGTGATATCAATGTCATTGGGTGGAATGTCAAGCGATAAAAAACAAAGAGCTTATAACGAAGTTGTAAAATATGCAACAGATAGGAATTGTATCATTGTTGTTGCTGCCGGAAATTCAAGCGCAAAAGCAATTAATTATTCACCTGCTAACTCTAAAGGTGTTATAACAGTTGCAGCCTCAGATCCATTAAATAATTTAGCAACATTTTCTAATACGCTTGAAGATATTGAAATGGGTGTTTACGCACCTGGTGTTGATATCTTATCAACTTATCCAGGAAATCGTTATGAAACTTTTAGTGGAACTAGTATGGCTACACCTTTCGTGGCTGGATTAATTTCTTTAATGAAGTCAATCAAACCCTCATTAACTACAAAAGAGGCTTATGATTTACTTTTGATAAGTAATCAACAAGATAACGGAGTAACGATTGTTAATCCTAAAACAGCACTGGAAAAACTTATTGAAAAATAAATTATCTGTACATCACTTGATTAACAGCCTTAATTACCTTTTCTGGATTAGGTAAATAAGCATCAACCAGAGTAGGTGCATAAGGTAAGCTTGTATCTGCACTATTTACTCTTACTATTGGTGCATCTAAATAATCAAATGCATATTTCTGGATTTCGTATGTTATTTCAGCAGATACACCAGAGAATGGCCAACTCTCATCAACAACAACTAAACGATTAGTCTTTCTTACAGAGTCAACTATTGTTTGGA
Source organism: uncultured Saprospiraceae bacterium (assembly GCA_964566605.1). GTDB lineage: Bacteria > Bacteroidota > Bacteroidia > Chitinophagales > Saprospiraceae > JAHDFB01. The sequence continues at coordinate 3,459 of CAZMKA010000264.1, forward strand.
AATCAAGTGGACGAATTGTTCTTAAATCAATTACTTCAGCAGAAATTCCATCTTTAGCTAATTGGTCAGCAGCACTTTTCGCAACTTCTACCATTTTGTTAAATGAAACAATAGTTACGTCACTACCTTCTCTTCTCACAGCAGCTTTTCCAATAGGAACTAATATCTCACCTTCAGGAACTTCGCCTTTGAAGCCATACATGATCTCAGATTCCATAACACATACAGGATCTTCATCTCTTATCGCAGATTTAAGTAAACCTTTAGCATCAGCAGGATCTATACATGAGATAACTTTCAAACCAGGTGTATTCGCCATCCATGCTTCGAAAGTTTGTGAATGTTGTTGAGCTAATTGACCTGCAGATC
>CAZMKA010000265.1:0-3753 GCA_964566605.1 uncultured Saprospiraceae bacterium
ATCTCGTTCTGTGGATAAATTGTGGGTGACGATTTATACATTCCTTTGAGTTATCCTGTGAACTAATATGTAATACCAATTCTGTTTTAAGATTTTACTTTCAATAATTAAAAAACCAAACTCCCTACATACAGAATATCAATGTTGAAATTGTATTGATTACGATTTAACTGTAATAAATCTCCCTCTGGGTAGTTTTGATTAAAAACAAAAGCATTTCCTAGCTTAAATTGTATCGATTTTATTCTAATACCAATTTTCGGTGTGAATGTTGTGTGATAAATAGGGAGATCAGTTGTACTTCCACCAAAAGGTGCACAGAATGCTCCTACAGACGTTTCCAAGCTTAAAAATCTATATTCAATGCCTGTTTGTGCATTGATGTTAAACCATAATTGGAAGAATATAAATCCACTAGCTTCGACACCAGCATGCCACCGGAACTTGTCTTTCGAGTACAAATTAGTCCGCATCCCAAATTTTGGAAAGCCTATTACGGATTCCGATCCAACTGATAATCCAATAAACACTTCACTGTTATAAAGTAAAAAAGATTCAATGCTTAATGTGGAATCTTTAAGCGTTGAGAATATGGATTCTTTTTTCATGTTATGTTGCGCATGAATGTTTCCATAAAACAATAGAATGAAGAGTATTAACAGATTACGCATGTCTTCTGATGTGAATGAAAAAAGCAATTTCGTCTAAATATATTTAAACTTAAAATTAGGGTAATTTTCATACTCAACTACTTAAAAGAGATTGTTGTATGAAAAACGATTGTAAATCATTTACACTAATTCATCTCATTCCTCCTCCTTCTTTTAAATTTTTGGGCTCGAGCCCAAAGAAAAAGTCAAAAAAATAACGTATCACGCAGCGAAATTGAACTTACATCATTCAATTTATATATGTAATTTAAAGATTATCAGCGAATACCGAAAAGCTGAAATAGAGTAGGTGTTACCAATTATTTTAAAATGAAAACAATAAGAAAAATACCAATTTTAGCCGTCTTACTCTCTTCGCTAATATTGATTAGCTGTCAAGATGAGCAACTTTTTAACAACAATAATGCTGAAGATGCCTCGATAGTCACAAGGAGTGCTGAATCAAACGATCCTTTTCTTGATTACCTACTTTCTCCAGCTTTTGCAGACCATCTTTTACAAATTGGGCTTGATAAACTTATTTCGGATGGATTGAATCTAGAAGTAATTGACTATCATACAGTTATTCAAACGGATCCTTTTGACCCAAATGATCTTGATATAGATCCAGCAGACCCGTACCCGCCTGGTGTTATCATTAAGATACTTAGTGAAGGAGATGGAAAATGGCCATTTCTTCCAACTGGAGTTTACTTTTTGGATCTGGATAGTGGGTGGATTTATGACGTTTGGGGTCATATTATGAACCCCTTTAGTCAAGTGCCTCCGCGTTAATAAGCCATTCAACTTAACACCATCGTATTACGAAACTATAGAAATTGAACGAATTAGATTTAATCTAGTTCGTTTTTTTTTAGCACCCAATCCAATAAATAACTTATAATTATACAAAAAAATATTTGAATTAATTAAAGAAATAAATACCCAACAATGAATTTTGAAAGTGGGCGAAGTTTGGTAAAACAGAAAAACTGTTTACTAAGTGCCAAAGAAAAACACACAAACCAACCTATCCAAAATACTCATCAACACACATTCAGTAAAATATATAAAAACAGCAAGACGTTAAAATGGTATATTCGCCTCAAAACAAACCATTGAAACACAAGCTATCTTTCCTTTTGCTTAGTCTTTTTATCTTTGCCATAAGTTGCAAAACACCTACCGTCTACATTCCCACAATAGCGGATTTATGCAATGAAATCGGTCCTTCCAAAACCATCATAGGCTTAGGAGAATCTACTCATGGCACAAAGGAATTTACCATTTATAGAGCGGAAATAGTAAAGGAACTGGTTGAAAATCATGGATATAGACTATTTATTTTGGAAGCAGAATACATCACGTGTTCGAAAATAAATGAATACATCCTTACCGGAAAAGGCGACCCTGAGACATTGCTTAATAAAGTCGGGCTATGGCCGTGGAATAATCAAGATTTCTTAGAATTGATTGGTTGGATGCGAACATATAACACGAATCATACGGAAGATCTTATCCAGTTTTTTGGTATGGATGTACAATATTATAGCCTATATAAACAAGCTGTGAAATTGGATATTCTTTATTATTTAGAGATGTATTCATACACGACAACAGATTCCATTATGAAATATTATCCGATCAAAGGGAAAGGAATTCTTGAAATCGAAAATAGCGCCGATGACCCAAAAACAAAAATGAATAACTTGTTAGAACTAAGTAAAACATGGATGGACGAAGCAGGTGGAATTGACTTAAAACTTCAATATTATCTTCTTACTCTAAACCACGCTCACGCCATGTCGGAGCCCAAAGATCTTAATGTTCGAGATGAAAACATGGCAAAGTTGGTGGAAATGATTCATGCTAATTATCAACAAAAAGCCATTATTTGGGCGCATAATGGACATGTATATCGAGAAAATGATGCTGAGTTGAATTATATGACGGAAGGCTATCATCTAGCAGCTATTTTCGGCGAACAATATGGGGTGATAGGAATGGATTTCAAGGAAGGCACATTTAAGGCGATATCCCAAGACACAGCGGATTGGCAACAGATGAAAACGTATCAGCATAAGCAGCTGGTTGAAACCTATGCGAGTACGGTGGAATATGAGCAAACACCTTACAAGATCGTTGATTGTTCTTCGATAAAACAGCGATATTACGTCAACTCTATTGGAGCCCTATACAAACGAAATCCGGATGATGTGGCGAGATATACGTCGGAGGTAGAAGGAAATTCAGCATTCGATTACCTGTTTATTATAGCCGAGTCGACACCGTCGGAATTATTGGGTTATTACAAGGAAGAATAGGGGAGAGGAGGGGTAGCAAATTGTATTTGGAGTAAAGAGTTACTAACTGAAAATTCATAACATATAGTATAATAAAATATATATTAGTTGATGAATTATAAGCTATAGATTGAAAATATATGTATTGTTTATGTAGATAAATAATAAGAAAATAGGTCTCCGTGCAGTGTAATAGACTGAATATTAGGCGATATTTTTAGTCCTGAGTTTTATTTATGACAGGTTTGATATGTATATTAAAAAAAAGAGACTGTCACAAATGTAACAGTCTCAGTAAATCATATATAATGTAATTCATTTATGGTGTACAGCTTGATAAACTAGGAACAGTTGTATATTTGGACGTGCATTTTTCATCTACTTGCACTGAAAATGCACCATCTCCACTACAAACATATTGACTATAGTTATTTAATGCACAAACACAATCTTGCTTATTACTGAAATATTCATCGAATTCTATCCACCCATCTTCTGAATATTCTTTCGCACAACTCATTTTTAAATGAAAAAAATATCCTTCTAGTTCCGGATCAACAGGACCACCATCTCCTGGCAAATTCCGTGTTTGAATTTCTGATGTAGCATTTGTGTATTCAGCTTCCGGTTCTAGCAAACTATCATCATTACAAGAAAAAATAGTTAACATACAAGCAAAGACGATCAAAATCATATTTGATCTTAAAAAAAGTAAATTCATTTTAATTATTTTTAAAATTAATAAATAGTATTTTAATTTAACTTCATAGTACAAAACAAATAAAGTATCACAACACAAT
>CAZMKA010000266.1:0-3733 GCA_964566605.1 uncultured Saprospiraceae bacterium
GACGACATTCACCACAGGAGGACAAAGTCCTCCGCTTTATCACACATCATGATCTCCCTCTAGCCTCACCCACATCACATTCCCCATCATTCCAAATATCTATCTAATAACCACCCACTATCCTAAAAACTCAAAAAAGTAATCATATTGACCTGATCCCTATTTTCATTGTTCAAGAATTGATTCATATAACCCAACTCAAACTTTGCTAATTTATTCAACTTATAGCCTAGTCCAACATACAACCGATTTCTATCAAAAATCACTTGATTATTATTGATAAATATCTCATTATACATCGATGCGTACCAAGTTTTATCAACGATCTCCTTATTATTCAAACCCACATTAAGAGATAAAAAATAACGAAATCTCAACTTCATATCTGCATCCTCTACCCAACGTTGTTCGAACCGATATCGGTGTTGGACTTTAACTCTTGAAAAAGATTGTCTTGTGATGAATTGCTGGTAAACTCTATGCTCATTTACATCAACTTTTTCAGTCTCTGAAATATAGTTCTGACTAAGTATATAACCATATCCCAACAATAGATTATTGTTATTTTCACTTAAGTTATACCCTACCCCTGTTCTTAAAAGTAACTGTTCTAAATCACCAATCGCATTGTAATTCCTGTATTGCACTTCATGATGCCAATTCACTTTAGAGTTCACTTTCTTGTTGCCAAAATAAATTAACCAATTACCCAAATTACTATCTTGGGAATAAGAATTAATAGAGCACATGCACAAAAGCGCAAAAAGGAATATTATTTTGTGTTGCATAAGTTTAAGAATGTAAGTTAAATTTATAAAAGTTTATCGTCTGTAATGTTTAGAATTTGTGCCTTTTTATCGAATTTTAATTTTCAAAATTAAGACTCAAGCGAGTAATATTTGCATCCAAAATACAAAGTAAAACGTATAACTTTACATTGAAATTATTGAAATCATGCCAAACAAATCTATTAACAAAATAAGCACTCTTCTACTGATTGTATTGTGTTTGTTCATGTTATTAGACCTAGGTTTTTCATTTAAAGAATTTCATGGACATGCATTAGGTGGAGACCTCATTCCGTTAATCCTTCCTGATGACATTAATGCACCAATTTTAAGTGATCCTTTTGGGCTTAAAGCCCTTTCCAAAAAAGAATATCATCCCAACATAAATCGCTATTTCTGCGTAGCAAGTTTGCAGGCATACATGAAAAAAATGCCCTTATTTTTGCAATATTTCACCAATCCTGTAGATAGTTTATATCTGAGCTCAAGTCTATTTCGAATCGGAATTTACTTAGGTTTTATTTTCTTTATGTATCGAATAATTACTTTAAATCAAAATAAGTCGAAACTGAAATGGATAGCTTTATTTAGCTTACTTCCCTTTCTTCAAATAAAAGGTGTGAACTCATGTTTTGATTTCGTTGGTGAATCAATTGTATATGCCTTTTTTTATGGATTTCCAATGGTGCTTTTTTGCTTCTTTATTTTTCCTTTTTTGAAGGCGTATGTGAGAAAAGAAGTTGCATTGAACAACAAGGTTTATCGTTATCTAATTCACTTCATATGGGGATTTTGTTTACTCTTTTCTTCTGCAATCATACCTCCTATTCTACTGATTATTATAGGTCTATACGGCTTATTGAGAATGCGGAATTCTATCAAAACAAGTAGAATTATATGGACAAAAAAAGACAGCTTATTTGCAGCATTGTTCTGTGTAGCAATGTACAGTTTGATACTAGGAGGATATAATTCAGAGTCGGCTAATGCTATACCAATATTAGACAGATATAGTCGGTTAATATCTGGGTTTTACGAGTATTTTATCAAGCAACCTTCTTTATTGATTTCATGGTTATTATCGATAATATTATATAAATTAATGGGTGAAAAAGTAGATGGAATTTGGGATGGTAAATTCAAATCCGTTTTATTACTTGGAATTGCATTTTCCATGATATACATATTTTCTTTGCCACTAGGAGGCTTTAGAGAATATCGTCCTTACATACTTCGAAACGACACCTTAATTCCAGTGAGTATATTTTCTTGGGGACTCGTTTCACTCTTGTTTTACTATACAATGACTCATACTAAAAACAAGGTTCAAAAAGCGTCAATTACCCTATTTGTTTTAGCATCGATGTACTTTAGCTTAACAGAAATAAATACAAGTAAAACTACAAAAACATGTGAGCGAGACATCTTGTATCAAGTAGCAGAATGTCCTGCGGATCAGAACATCATTTATATAAAAAAAGAAGGATGTCCAGTAATCGATTGAGTTATGTCAAAAGACCCCGCTTATTATGAAAATCACTCGAAACTATGGCAACATTGGAATATTACAGATAGGAAAATACTTTTAAGTTTTGAAGAAGCTCCTTGGTAGTCTTCTTTGGGCTTAAGCCCAAAAAATAACACACCTTAGCTTTATCACCTGCAAGAAAAAACTCTACAACGCAGTGATAGCATACATCACAGAATCTCGTAGGACGAACTTTTTATATTTCTTATTCCTCTTATGCACAAATTAATTTTATACTTTTAAAATTTTGGGCTCGAGCCCAAAAAAATAAAAACTATTTAGAAAGTAACCTTATGCCATTTCTAGGAAAGTTCACATCTTTCTATAGTATTCCCCACACCCATTGTATCAATTATTATCTGAAGAACTTGATTTATTATAGGCATTCGCATGAACCAAGCTAATGACGCATACGCTAGATTGATATGTTCCATTGCGCATGCAATTGCGCGCACTCCTTTATATTCTAATCCATTATGATCAATATATGTGACTTGTAAAATTTGATCTTTCGGATATTCAGATTTTGATTTAATGTGAAGCTTTGTTGATTTAGAAGACTGAAACCATTTTTTGATCTGACTACATTGATTACAATCATCGTCAAAATAGATTTCACCATAAGGTATATTAATAGGCTTCCATAAAAAACGCCAACTTGGTACACTATTCTTATATTCTATCCATTCCTTCCCAAATCTCTTTTTCATATCTTCATATTCCTGAAAATTGGAAATACCATAAGTGTAAGCGATGGAGATAAGCGAACCCAATAAAAAGTAATACGAATCATAGTAAAAACTAATAGGAATAAACATGAGTGTGAAAGACCATTGGATGGGGTTTTTGATGTAAGCATAAACGCCAGTTCTTACTAAATGCTCTGTTGGATCATAAGGAAATGGAGTTCCTTTACCTTTTTTAACGAGATCATGAACAGCAACTAATGCTGGAAAGGCGATGATTAATAAAAACTGAAATAGATAAGGTGCTAGATGAAATTGGAACTTTTCTATTATTCCATATGACTGCATTATAAATGGAATTCCTATTACGAAAACTTCAATCATTACTACAATTTGAAAGATAGATCGTAAAGCTGTATATTTCTTAAAATAACTGCAAAATGCCCAAAAATAAGCAGGAACAAACACTGTTATTATCAGGATTAATTCTCCCCATATCCAATTATTATTTAGTTCAATAATACCATATTTCTCTAGTATTGGCATGATTAAGATATCGAGCCAAAACATTAAAATAGTAATAAGTAGAAGATGCTTGCCTTTTAGAAAAAAAACAGGAATAACACTCCATAAAATAACCCATGAAAAGTAAATATCAAAAGGAAGTTGGATTGTATTTAGGGATATTCACAAGTAAGGACAATGCATAGTAATCCCTCAATATTCTTGTG
>CAZMKA010000267.1:0-3694 GCA_964566605.1 uncultured Saprospiraceae bacterium
ATTATGCCACTCTTTATTTCCCTTTTCTTGATGGAATACATAAAATGAAAACACTGATATCGCTAAAAACCATGTTATATAATTCTGAATTGGAACATGTTCTGTTGCCCATGTCCAATAACCTAAATCTATTGCAACCGGCTCGATTATTACGTCAAGTGAAGTTACCAACATACCCACAACCAATGCTTTAATCCATCTTTGGGCATTAAGCCCTTTCAATAAATACGTAAATCCATAGGTTAATACAAACCAATTCAAACCAATCACCGGTGGAGTATCCCACATTTGGGGACCGAATGGGAATCCGTAACTATATTCTCCGAAAGGAAATCCAGTATTAACTCCTATTACTTCCAACAAAAATCCTAGCACTGAAATTAAGACAAGATAGACCCAAAATGCTGTCGTCTTTTTCTCATGAAAAAACACCACTATACCAAAGGTAAATATCAAATTAACAGCTGTAAGATTAATAAAGAAATCTCGATATTCAGTCATAAGACCAATCATACCCGATACATGCACAAGCATTAAGAACGCGCCGATATATAGAGCTAATTTGGATTTATCTTTCATATGATTTCTGTTGCAATTTTAGCACTCAACAAACATAAAGGAATTCCTCCACCTGGATGAACTGAACCACCCACAAAATAAAGCCCTTTTATCTTTCGAGAAAAATTAGGCTGACGTAAAAACGCTGACAACCAATGATTACTGCTGGAACCATACAATGCGCCTTTATGAGATAGTGTTTTACTCTCAATCACACGCGGATCAGCAATATACTCCTCCTCTATCAATTCATCCAGATTCACGCCTAGTTTTTGACTCATCTTAGATACAATCTTTTGACGTAAGTCAGCAATCATAACATCCCAGTCTTGACCAAAATCCGCTGGTACATTAATCATCGTAAACCAATTCTCCCCATGAGATGGCGCATCTTCCGGATGATGTTTCGAGCTGATATTCACATATATCGTAGGATCATCAGGAATGACTTTGTCGTCGAAAATCTGATGAAATTCCTTTTTGTAATCATCGCTAAAGAAAATATTATGCAATCCTAGCTCCATAAATTGCTTCCCGATTCCCCAATAAAATATGACTGCAGAACTCGATTTTTCTCTTTTGGTAACTGCCTTATTCTTTTGATTCAATAATTGCTCGTATGTAAATTGAACATCCATATTCGAAACAACAATGTCCGCTTTATAGAAAACATCGCCTGCCTTTACACCTTTAGCTTTTCCTTTTTCCAAAACAATCTTATCCACTTTTTGACCTAGATAAAATTCAACACCTAATTCCTCAGCTAACTTGGTTACTGCTTGAGGTATCTTTTGCATTCCTCCGACCGGAAAATAAGTTCCGTAACGATGTTCCAAAGACGAGATACTATTCAAAATCGCACTTGCACGAAATGGACTCGAACCATTATATGTTGCGTAGCGATCGAATAATTGAATCAACCTTGGATCTTTAAGTTTATTTTCATTAAAAGTATGCATAGACTTTAGCATATCAAGCACATAACTATGTGTCATTGATCGAATTACGGATGGACTCATCCATGTTTTCAAGCGATGTAAACTATTCTCCAAAAACACTTTTCCTGCATTTTCGAAAATCTTTGCATTGGTATGAAAGTACTTTTTTAATGCAGTTTTATCTGTATCGAATACCTGAGAAGCTTCTTCAATGAATTCATCTTCATTGGTCTTTGCAGTAAATGTTGTACCGTCTGAAAAGGAGTATCTACAAGCTTCAGTACAAGAAATGTACGAGAAATATTCTCGAGGATTTTTACCTATTAACTCGAATAATTCATCAACATATTGCGGCATTGTAAATAAGGAAGGCCCGAAATCGAACCTATATTCTCCTTTCTCGAAAGAGTGTAACTTTCCTCCGGTGAAAGAATTCTTATCGAATATTTTCACGGAATACCCTTTTGCTGTTAGTCTCACGGCTGTTGCCAAGCCACCTATACCCGCTCCTATTACTATTGCTGATTTCGCCAATTAGAAAGTTGTTTGCGTATCGAACAAATAGCAGTTGTTTTTGTTTTTACTTACAGACTAAACTTAACGAATGAAACCAATAGCTATCATTGGAGGAGGATTGACGGGCCTCAGTTGCGCTGTTCATCTTGAAAAAGCAGGATTAGATTATAGAATTTATGAGAAGGAAGCTGAAATTGGTGGACGTTTACGAACGGAAACTATCGACGGTTTTACTATAGACAGAGGTTTTCAGGTTTATCTCACCGCTTATCCTGAAGGTAAAAAGATACTTGATTACGATGCGTTAAATCTATCGAATTTTGATCCAGGTGCAATTATCATGCACGAAGCTGGAAGGCTAGATACGATTTACGATCCGCTTCGAATGCCAACGAAATTTTTAACTTCAATGAACGCTGAAGTCGGTTCTTTTCGAGATAAATTAAGAATCCTTTCTTTGCGTTCTTCGGTTTTGAAGGATAGATTCGAAAACATGTTTGATAAGGAACGTGGAACAACGAAGGAATTTCTAACGTCTTTTGGCTTTAGCCAAAAAATGATTGAACGCTTTTTTAAGCCATTCTACGGAGGAATCTTTTTGGAAGATGAGTTATATACAGATGCGCGAATGTTCCGATTTATCTATAGAATGTTTAGTTTGGGTTTCGCTTCGCTTCCCCAAAAAGGTATGCAAGAAATCCCAAAACAATTAGCAAACATTTTGGATCCATCCAAAATAATAACGGGAGCAGAGCTTAATAAAATAGAAGCTAATAATTTACAAATAAATGGTAGCGATTCCATAGAATTTGAAGAATGCGTGCTTACTGTGGAAGGAAATATTGCTAGTCAATTAACGGGAAACAGTAGATTGAATTCGAAATATGTATGTTCGACACAGTTTTATTTTAAAGCTGATGAAGCGCCTTATAAAGCGAAATTAATTGGGCTAAATACATCGCAAAATAAAGTGGCAAACAATATATGTGTATTAAATAATATTGTAGAGGCTTACGCCCAAAATGGAAACTTAATATCGTGCACAGTGATTGGTGATACTGAAGATGCAGTGACGGAAGAGATGGTTAAAAAAGATTTAAAGCAATGGTATCCAGAAGCTGAAAAATGGGAACTTGTAAAACGCATCCACATTAAATATTCTTTACCCAATCAACAAAAAGTTAGTTATACAACAGAGCCTGTAAACCACGATAATATATGGGTTGCAGGAGATTTCCTGCAAAATGGGTCTATTAATAATGCACTTAAAATGGGTGCCCAAATAGCTGATAAATTAATTTTAAAATATTCTTAAAAGGAACAACTACAAGACATTAATTAAAAAAAATATTAATATTTTAATTTTTATTTCGTTATTTAGGAACTAATAGCAACATGGTTGCATTACAATATAGACGAAATTGACGAAACAAAACTTACTTCGCGTGCAAGCGGTCAGTAAAACGAAAAATTCAACACATATTATTAAAAATCGTAAGATGCTAAATCTTTTGGCATATTTCGTGTTTTAAATAGTATGATATTTTGTTGGATGAAGATTAAATTTCAGAAACAAAAAAGAACAGATTTATAGTTTTTAAATATATACAGATTTAAATGAGAGCACTAAAAATTACGAGTACGATCACGAGACGTGACGAGCAATCCATTGAAAAGTATTT
>CAZMKA010000268.1:0-3676 GCA_964566605.1 uncultured Saprospiraceae bacterium
TCCCTGTTGAGAGGCTAATAGAACCTTTACTTTTTAAATATTTTCTGCCAATTCTTACTAAATTGACTTGTCCCATTAATTTACTTCTTAATCCTATGTAGTAGTCTTCTTCTGTAAGATTTTCGAATTTATCCCATTTCGCTTCACCTGCTATACATATTATTGCATCCAACTTTCCTAGTTTACTTAAAGCACTCTCTATTGATTGACTTTTGGATATATCAATTTGAACATCTGAGTTTGTCCGTCCTCCAATTAAAACTTCGTATTTGGATTTGAAGTATTCAGTTACCTTTTTTCCAATTGTGCCATTTCCTCCAATAATTAGTATTTTCATTATTTTATTTTTTGCTTACTGCGAACAGTCTCTTATATACAATGTGACCAGCTTTTGCTGGGCATGATTGTCATGTCACATGTTTCACTACGTTACTTTTGTTGTAATCTATGCTCTTTTAGAAAATAGTGATAGTGTGCCCCATGTTCTTCATCCCATGTTCTAAACTCAATTGACAAAACCTCATCCGCTCTTTCAATCAATGTTATTGTGCCTTTATAAATAAAGTAAAATATCTGTTCCTGGTTATCTAATTTTGGTAGCTCAAAATCAAATCTTGCTGTCCCTTGATAAAAGATATAAAGACTATCTATTATTAACTTTCTAATTTCCCATCTTTTGTCATAGAATTTCTTAATTGTATAAAGTTGTTCAATTGTTGGTCGATCATTGATTTTTGGTATAAGCAAACGCCACAATTTCCTATTTATGGAATTTAGGTTTATATCTATCGCAGCTTCGAAAACATTAAAGTTTGAATTTAGATAATAGGAATACGGATAAAAAAAGTGATTCCACAAGCTTTGTTGATTACCTGCTGGTCGATAAGGCATAATTTGATACCCATCTTCTTTTACCCAACTATAAATATTTGTAATATCGTTCGTTGAATAATCAAGCGGTTCGTTTTCTATAGTCATAAATTGACTTCGTAGAAATTACAGTTTATTTGACCCTGAACTAAACTATTCTTATAAAACTGTATCACACTTAGTATTTCATGATGCCTTGAAGAATTTTGATATTCATACATAGATTCTTTGAAGCGTGATTTTAACCTTGAACTTGCATTAGACGATAGTACTTCTTCGAATTCCTTCATATTTATAATGTTAGATGCTTCACTTGAAAACTCTTCGAAATAATGACTTTGACCATTACGAAAGACTCTAATTGAATTTAAATCCCTTTTTTTATGATAAAATTTGACAGTTTCAAATTCTAAACTATTTATGTATTCTCTTATTGTCATTTTGTTCTTTTAATTAAGTAGAACTGTAGGCTAGGCGCAGGCTGACCGAAGGGAAGATTATCGTCCTAGCCATAGTTAGGCGAATACCTTACCAAAGCAAAATAGATGCAAATTAACAATATGTACACAATTACTTGTAAATACTTTTTAAAATATCACGCTCCTCTTCCGAAAGTTGACTGATGAAACTAGAAAAGCATTCAAAATCAATGACTGTATGATTTACAGCTCTCTCCATACAACTAGATTTAAGTTCTTCTAAAACTACATTTTTTTCATCCTTATTGAACCTATTAGAACACAATCTAGAATGTAACCGCTCAGAAATATGGTCTACATACTCAAAATGATTTTCACTAGATTGGAAATCTAAGATGAATTCATTATCAGCAAGGGTGACATAAACTGAAAATGATTTTATGTCATAAGGTCCATTTCTTTCAATCCTAAAAACATAGGTATTGTTAGTTTCGTCCCAGTACCCATACTTTATAATATGTGTTTTACAAATCAAATCATCATTTAAATACAAGTCATCATATCGTATAGATATTGATGACTCTTTCGTTCCCGACGTGTATTCAATTATCGCTTGATGCACAGCCAAAAAAAGTTTAATCTGATCTTGATTATATTCTTCTATCGATCGGTCAGAATTAACAGGATGAGTTCCTAGTTGGTTGATCCAATATTCTGAGAGTTGCTCAGTTTCTCTTTTTCCTGAATAGGACAATTTTATCGTGTCTGATATCATTTCTATAGTATTATCAGACACAGTATCATTCTCCATTCCTATAATTAACCTATCAAAATCAACTATATTTTCATTCGAAATTATAGCCTGATTGTTCACTAATCTAGTCCCTTTAAATAATTCTAACACTGTATTTGCTGAACAATTGTAATAAGCAAACTTAAACCTTGCTCCCATTGGTGAGTTTCGAGTTAATACCCATCTGTTATTTTTCCTGACTGCAATTTTTAGAGCTGGAAAGTTGTTTAGCCTTGAATCTTGAATTAATGACTCATATTTAAAATCTATTGAATATCTAATGTATGAGTAAAGTTCATTTTCATATTCAACTATAATTTGAGAGCTTACATGCATTTCTACTGAATCAGTCTGATAAAGAAGGGATGTTCTTTTTATTTTTTCTTTGTCCAAATTCCATTTTTCTGACTTTTCTAAAGTAATAGAATTAATTTCCTCAACGGAGGATGCACATATATATTTCTCCAAAACAGATAATGGGCTATTAAAATCCTCTTCATCTATTAAGTCTTTTAACCGGCTATTAGAATTATACGATATTAATTGAATCTCATTAATATCAATCTCAGTATTTACAAATTTGTATACAGGAGTGTATCTAAATATATCTTGAACTTGAGCCTTGACCAATCCATGAAAAACACTAAATAGAATGATGATTTTCAATAATCTATACATATAATTTTATATTTATTTATTTCGAAAAAGTTAATATTGTAATGACAACCCTATTGGCTTTGTGATTGTTTCGCCAAACGGTGAGTGTATACAACGTACCTTCCCACGACTTCGGAGCGTTTAATAATGTGTGTGTGTGTGTATTGCTATACACAAAGTTAGTGTCTGTTTTTAATTGTATATCTTCTTTTTGATCATTTTTCAGAATTAAACGATTTATTCATTTTATTAAGCTCTTGTATTTCGTTAGATTTAGTAAACCATTTAGGTATCAATAGGGGAAGTATTTATGACACATTCGGAAATAAGGAAGAGCTGTTTCGCCAATCTTTTAAGCTGTACAGAACATCAACTATTGATGCCATTTCTGAAATTTTTAATCGGAACGCTAAGGTTAAAGACGGTTTCTCGGAACTATTTGAGATTTCCATAATTGAAGTTATGGCGGATAAAGAATATAAAGGTTGTTTTTTCGTGAATACCACGACTGAACTCATTCCCAATGACAAAAATATGCTAGAAGTTTTTGAAGGTGTAAAACATGATTTCGAGCACTTGTTTTATAAGTATTTGAAAAAGGGCAGAAAAAGTGGTGAACTAAAAACAGATCAAGATTTAAAAATACTAGCGTCCTTATTATTTATGATCTACAATGGTATGAAAGTAATCTCTAAGATAAACCCCAAAAAGAAGGAGCTAAGTAACTCATTGGATTTGGCAATGACTTTGATATTTTGATGATAGTTGAATACTTAGAATTATTTGCACTTTTAAGGAGACTTTATGAATCTAAGGTTATCTCTGTAAGATTTTTCCACTAACCAATTGAATAAACAATCTTTGGTTGGTGGTGGGAATAAATGCGGGAGGCAGAAAAAGCAATGTGTCTGAAAGACTCTTTGCTTTTTTGAGGGTT
>CAZMKA010000269.1:0-3675 GCA_964566605.1 uncultured Saprospiraceae bacterium
GGCAACGTAGCGGGTGGATAGAGGTGATCTGTGGTTCTATGTTTTCAGGAAAGACTGAAGAACTCATACGGAGAGTTCGACGTGCTAATTTTGCCAACCAAAAAGTTGTCATCTTTAAGCCGAAAACAGATAATCGATATTCCGAAGAAGAAGTTGTTAGTCACAATGAAAATGCGATTCATGGAATACCTATTGAAAAGAGTTGGGACATGATGGATCACATTGCGGATGTAAAAGTTATTGCGATTGATGAAGCTCAGTTTTTTGATTCAGAGTTACCTGATGTATGCGAGAAACTTGCATTGAAGGGAATAAGAATCATTATTGCAGGTCTTGATATGGATTTTCGAGGGAATCCTTTTGGCCCCATGCCACATCTTCTTTCGATAGCCGAATACATAACTAAAGTTCATGCGATTTGCCCTCATTGTGGAAATCTAGCTACACATAGTTACAGACTTAGTGAAGAACGAGCAACAGTTGTTCTAGGAGAGAAGGATAAGTACGAACCAAGATGCCGAACGTGTTACGCGATGGGAAATATCTTGGATTTCACAAGCAGACCTTCTTCAACTAAGGCTTAGTATTTTTTTGGGTTTGGGACCCAAAGTAAAAGAGGGTGAATGGTTAATTATTTGACAATAAAAAATGAAATATTCAGAAAATTATCCTGATAGCATCTTTTCTCATCATGTAGAAAGTTATTGGCAAATCCAATCAACTCTGAATCATAGCGTAAAACCACTAAAATTATTGCTACCTACTTGCACCTTCAATATCATTTTCATACATTCTCCATGTTACATTAAAAATCAAAAAAACAGTTCTTGGTCTCTTTTACCTCCGGGAGCTTCTTTCATTGGTCAAGCAAGTAATTGTCTTTACATCAAGTCTTATTACCCTATTTCGCTTATTGGCATACGCTTTAAACCTTTTGCATTTGCTAACATAATTAAAGTCCCCATTTATTATTTGAATGATTCTTTTTTACCGCTAGAAGAAGTCTTCAAAATTGATAAAGCAAAGGCAGATTTAGTCAATAAGATAATTTCCGAATTAGATGATAACAAACAAGTAGAATTTATTAATAAATTACTTAACGACCTCATCATAACAGAAAAATCTACTGACGAATTAGTAAGAGCTCAACTTAATTTCATCATGGACAGACATGGAAATTTAAAAATAAAGGAACTATTGGAAGAATTCAATACAAGTAAGGTAACACTTAGGAAACATTTTATTGATAAAGTAGGTCTTTCGCCCAAAAAAGTCGCGCAAATATGGCGCATGAATAGGGTGCTGCAGTTACATGAAGAATTCCCTAATATGAATCTTACTCAACATAGTCTTAATTCAGGATTCTATGATCAATCCCATTTTTGCAAAGATTTTAATTTATTATTTGGTCTATCTCCGAAAAAGTTTTTTTCAAAAAATGATAATCTTATCAAAATCGCTAATCTCAATATCTCAAAGCGGTTCTCGAATCAATACGATGCTAAAATTTAAGCTAAATCCCGTTTCTTTACTTTTTTACAATTTTATTTTATTTCAATCAACTATTTTTGAACTTCAATAAATTGTTTGAAAATGAAAATCTCCATTAAAATCTCTCAACTATTACTTGTTGTGTTTTTCCTTGCAGGAAACATTAATGCTCAAGACAACTTATTTACTAAGAAATATAAAGAAGAAGTCATCACAACTTTATCTCAGCTGATGAATGATTATTACGTTTTACCAGACATAGCGAAAAAAACGGAAGAGCATCTTTTGAAGCAATTATCCGACGGGGATTTTGATCAATTTGAAAACGATAAAGATTTTGCAGAAGCTCTTACTATATCAGTACAAGCAATCAATAAAGACAAACATATGCGGATAACTAAAAATCCACCATATACAGCTCCTGTAGAAACTCCAGAAAGATTGGTTGAAGAGAAATTATACAATTTAAAACGTAAAAGAGATTATAATAATGGATTCCATACTATAAAAGTGCTTGAAGGGAATGTAGGTTATTTGGATCTGAGAGGTTTTACATATTTTCATGAAGGTAAAATTGTAGCTGATGCTTATATGAAACTTGTGGAAAATACGGATGCTATGATCATAGATTTAAGTCAAAATGGAGGTGGAGATCCAGCAATGGTTCAATATCTGTGCAGTTACTTTTTCGATAAGAAAGTACATCTGAATAGTCTATATTTTAGAGAAAGAGATGAAACGATTGAATTTTGGTCATTAGATGAAATAAATGGAAAGAAAAGATCTGATGTTCCATTGTTTATTATCACAGGAAAAAAGACGTTTTCAGGAGCTGAAGAATTTTCGTACAATATGCAAACTCAAAAGCGTGCAACTTTAATAGGTCAGACTACTGGTGGTGGCGCCAATCCTGGAACAAATATGCCGATAAATCAAAATTTGACCGTATTCATACCTACTGGTATGGCAATTAATCCCATAACAAAGACAAACTGGGAAGGAGTAGGAGTTATTCCTGAAGTTAAAACAGAAGTAGGAGCTGGATTAGAAAAAGCACATGAAATGGCGAAATTAGCAGCTGTTACTTATAGAGAAAAACGTAATGAAGATTACACAAAGATGCTTATGGAACTGAATGGTCATTTAGAAACATATGTAGAAGGCGTTTCTGAAGAACTTATTCTTAAAACATTAAAGCAGTGCGAAGCAGCAGGAATAATCCAGGAATGGGAAACCAACTTACTTGGTTACGACTACTTAATGGAAAAGAAAAAAATAAACATTGCGAAAGCGATATTTAAAGCCAATACAATTTTACATCCTGAATCTGCCAATGTATTTGATAGCTATGGCGAATCGTTAATGATGGATGGTGATTACGAGAAGTCGCTTGAGAACTATCAGAAAGCAGTAGATAATGCCATTAAAAGTAATGCTCCCGATGTTGAAATGTACAAAGAAAATCTTCAAAAGATAAAAGATAAAATTGCCAAAGAGAAGTAATTTTGTCCAACTAATTATACCATTTCGTCCTTAATTTTTCGCATTAGAAAAACAGCATTTTTCAATTTTAAAACGAATAAACGTTTCAGCCCTTTAGGCTGATGAAGTGTTGTTCTTTGTGAAATTCTCAGAAAAGTTATGAATATAATTAACACCACTTCTGCCCTAATTTTTCGGAAATACTCCATTCTATCATCCCATTTTCTTTGTCCTTTCCAAGAGACTTAATTGAAGAATCTTTCGTTCATCTAAAAATTGAAATGATATCCTTTGAATTTAAACTGATATAATAGAAATGGTATTACTTAGATTATTTGGTTTTATGCCGAAAGCAATTCGTCTCTAGAAAATGAGCTTTGATATTTACTATTATTTTTAATCTCTATTTTTTTTGGGCTCGAGCCCAAAGTAAAAACGAAAAGTTTGTTCCTTATCAAAAGAACAATACTTATATTATAAATCAATTAGTTGACGAACAATAGGTAAGAGAAAACTTTCATTACTCCTAAAAAAAAAAGTATCTTAAAGAAAAAAACTCTTATGAAATCTATTATTTACATATTCTTGCTTAGTTTTTTCTTTATTACCTGTGGAAATTCAAGTACACAAGAAAGTAGCAAGGAAGTGACAAAACCAATAAAAGAAAAACCTTCTAAAACAAGTTCAAATCAAAACACCCAA
>CAZMKA010000270.1:0-1116 GCA_964566605.1 uncultured Saprospiraceae bacterium
GGGTATAACAGGAAATAGTACCTTGAGAACCATACGTGCTATTTCCGCCATCTATCAAGATTGGGGACAACTTGACAAAGCAATTGAGACGATTACGATTGCACTAGATGGTGCTATAGAAACAGGAAACAAAGATGCTGAAGCCATTGCATATAATGGTCTTTCTCAAATGTATCAACGTAAACGAGATTTCGAATCTTCGAAATTATACATTTCCAAGTCCATGGAAATTTACAGACAGATGCCCACATACGAGCTCAATCTAGCACACAGTTATCATCAAATGGGAAATGTACTGGAAGGCGAGCGAGCTCATAAAGAATCAATTCAATGGTACACAACAGCTAAAAGTCTTTACAGAAAAATTCATAACGGGAAATACAGCTATCAAGAAGGAAATTCCACAATGAATCTTGGTAAATCCTATAATTTCATGGCTGAGAAACTAGAAAAAACCTCTCCTGAAATTGATGGTAATCATCCGGAAGTACGCGCATTAAGAGAGAAAGCAATTTCCTATTATGAAGAAAATGAAAAGATTTTCGAAGCTTCTGTATCAAAAGAACATGCGCGATGGATCGAATTATGGTTGAGCAAAGGAGTCTGTTTAGTAGAACATCTAGATACCATAGGAGCTCAAGATTTATTCCAAAAAGCCTACGACAGAGCTTATTTATTAGCACCTGAAAAAAGCTATGATAGATCACTTGCTTGTTTGAATTTAGCACGAACAACTAAAGATATTGACAAAGCACTGGCCCTTTATCAACAAGGTTTATGGGAATTATCCAACGGATGGGAATCGGAATCACTCGATGACAATCCTACAGCAGATGAAGTGTTTTACGAAGATTGGAGTGTTCAGATCATGTTAAATAAAGCGGAGCGCATACGTCAATTATCGGAGAAAGAAGGTGACAAAAGTTTATTGCTCACAGGAATAAGAAGTATAATAGCAGCAGATGCTTTACTAGATGAATCAAGAGCATCATTTCTTACCACATCGGCAAAAATCAATTTAGGAAATAAAGGACATGCCGTTTATTCTAAGGGAATTGAACTTTGCCATGAACTTGGTGATCAAGAAGAACAAGCTTATCACTTTATAGAGAAGGA
>CAZMKA010000270.1:1126-3665 GCA_964566605.1 uncultured Saprospiraceae bacterium
GAAGCATTGCAATCAGGAAAAAGGATTCATGATGTGATGATTCCTGATAGTGTATCAAGTAAATTACAACGTATTTCATCAAAAATTGCCGAACGAACTGCCTACCAAAATCAATTTGTCAATAGTGACAAGTTTAGTGAAATAGGAGCAGAGATTTTTGACCTTGAGCAAGAGCGAAAGAAATTGAAATCTCGAATCGAAGAGGAATACCCTATCACAAAACGGATAAGTGATCAAGGACAAACCATTGCTTTGCAACAAGCACAAGATGCATTGAATGAAAATGAAGTCATTTATGAGTATTTATTTTCTGATCATTCGCTTTATATTCTTAAAATCGAGAAAACGTCAAGCAAATTATTCAAGACAAACACCAAGAACTTCCAGTCTGAACTTGACGATTTACTTGAATTAATATCGGATGAAGATTTAGCAATCAACAAAGCTAACTCACCTGAAGTATGGGAAACATATAAGCGTGATGCACACTATTTATTTCAAAAATTATTGCCAGAATACAAGAATGAAGATTTATTAATCATTCCTGACGGTCAATTGAATTATCTACCTTTCGAGTTATTACTTGCTGAACCAAGTGAAGATGAAAACATAAACTATAGCAGCTTGCCCTATTTACTAAAGTTAGCTACTATCAAATATGCTTTTTCTACTTCCTTACATTTTGCGGAAGTGCAAGTAAAAGAGACGGATCGTAATTCTTTACTCGCATTTGCACCAAGCTATCCTTCGAGTCCTACGGGCTTTCTTGCCAGCAGAGCTGGGTTTACCTCACTTGCTCATACAGCGGAAGAAGTGAGAACAATTAGTAATTTAATGAATGGTGACAAATACATAGGCAAAGAAGCCACTGTGGAGCAATTCAAAAAGTCAGTTGGGGACTATCGACTATTGCATTTAGCGATGCATGCATATACGCATGATAAAGACCCTATGCTTTCAGGAATGGTTTTTTCGGAAACAGATTCGGATAATATTTTGCATGCTCACGAACTTTACAATATGTATATTCCTAGCGAATTAGTTGTCTTGAGTGCTTGTAATACAGGCCTTGGACAGTTTAATGAAGGCGAAGGAGTCATGTCACTAGGTCGTGCATTCAGACATGCAGGAACACAAAACGTAGTGATGAGTTTATGGCAAGCGAATGATGAATCTACGAGTAAAGTCATGACGAAATTTTACGAATACCTCGATAAAGGAACTCCCAAAGCACAAGCATTAAGATCTGCAAAACTCGATTATCTTTCTTCGAACACTAATGTATTTCCCTATTTCTGGAGTTCGTTTGTATTGTTAGGAGACGATGAACCACTTGAGTCAGAGCGCAATTATGCTGTATGGATTGCATTGGGGGTAGTAGGATTTATCTTGTTATTTTTCTTTGGGTTAAACCCAAAAAGAAAGCGTAGCTTGAGTTAACTCTATCATCTAAAACAAAGACTTCCGTCCAAAAAACTTTCACCCAAAACAGAAGCCTTTCATCTATAAAAACTTCCGTCCAAGGGGCTTCAGCCCCTTGTCCCTCGAAAAATTACTCCACTCTGTTTTACCAACTTTTGACCTTTTCAAATACATTTCGACTAATAGATATAGAGTATTAATACAGATTGCACTTTATAATTCAATAAAGCTAAAAATAAATGTGTGCTTCTTTATTTCCTGCTACCCCAAAGTCAGTTGAAAAGAATGCATGCATTTTTAAAATTTAATGGATTTAAGTTAAATGATACAGAGCATTCACAATAGTTTACGCTCCTTTTCTAGGTGACTATAGAAGAGGTTACTTTCTGTGGATGTGTTTGTGTAGTTTAATGGGTGGAACGAGCTGAAAGATTTTCTTTTGGCTTGTTCTTTTTTATTTTGGGCCGAAATTTATAAGCTACTATTTCATAAGATTGAAACTTAATCCAAGACCACCTCGAAATGAGTTCTGTTCAAAGCCTGGACTAACTGTAAAAACATCAGTTATTTGTCTACCATAACCAACATCTCCAAAAATAGAAATCCTATTTGTTATGTCAAATGAAAAAGAAAGTGGGATAATCAGATCATTACTAATATAGCCGTTATTTAATGACCCTGTTCTAGTTATTACGGAATTTGGATTATAAGTCAAGCCTATTTCAGCATCAAATCTCTTACTATCAATAAGTTTATAACGATAACCTAACCTACCTGAAAAGACAATATTTTGACCTACTTCACCATAACTTCTTCCTAGACCCACTACAAAACTACTTCTTTTTGTAAAGTTAGATTTAATCTGAAATTCCCTTACATTTTTGACGGAGTAAGGCGTACTTCGCAGAGATAACCCTATGCTTGTCTTCTGTCCAAAGATTGAATTAGATGCAAAAACGATTAATAGAATACATACTATTTTAAGTATTTTCATGTTTATAAACTTTTGGTTAATTAATTGATGATATAACGTTTGAAAAACCTGAAACGTATTCTATTAGAATTGACTTGTCATTTATTTTAGGTCTTTCGCCCAAAAGAGTTGAGTTATATATGT
>CAZMKA010000271.1:0-3628 GCA_964566605.1 uncultured Saprospiraceae bacterium
CTCCTATCTAGGAGAAGGAAGCCAGATTAATAGGAAAGTAAATCTTCTTCCTCTACATAAAGTTACTCCCGTCTCCTAGTTAGGAGAAGGGCTGGGGTTGAGGTGGAATCGCAAGGGCTTTACATTGTAGAAATGTCGAAATAATAAGCGTTGGGAACCATTAGTGAGCCTGTCGAACTAAGGTAGACCATGTGAAAAATCTAATTCCACATTACAACTTCTTCATGTTTACATAGTCTAATATCCTATCCAAGCATTCTTCTAAATTATTTTTTATTTCGCTATTAGTAAATCTTAAAGTATGGTAACCATATATTGATAATGTTTCTTCTCTTTCTTTATCGTGTTCCTTGTAATACTTATGATAACCACCATCAATTTCTATTATTAACTTGTGTTTTGCACAATAGAAGTCAACTATATAAAAACTATCCTTCTCATTAAAATTCTTTACTTTAATCGGTTTTTGGCGTTTAAATTTAAGGTTGTGAAAGTTTTTGTTTCTTAGAATATTCCATAGTATTTTTTCAGTTGGAGTTTTATTTTTTCTAAGATATCTAGCAAAGAGTGTTGAAGTTTTCATGTAATTGTATTTATAATAAAAATACAGATAATTTATAATTTTTCATTCAAACTAATGAATAAAATTAGCTTTCTTGTTTTCCACCTCATCCTCACTCCTTCTCCACCTCAATCCTTCTCCACCTCAACCTCAATCCTTCTCCTATCTAGGAGAAGGAAGTCTGTCAAATAGGAAAATTAAATCTTCTTCCTCTACATTAAGTTACTCCCTTCTCCTAGATAGGAGAAGGGCTGGGGTTGAGGTGGAATCACAAGGGCTTTACATTGTAGAAATACCGAAATAAGAAGAGCTGGGAGCCTGTAGTGAGCCTGCCGAACTAAGGTGGAAATTGAAAGAGCAGGGTATCTGAATTAAGCCTGCCGAAATAAGTTAGAATATATCAACACCAATCTTTATTCAATTTTTTACACTTTCTTTAACAACCATATTAATTTCTTTTCCTTATTTTTCCGAACACAAATAATACAGATGAAACAATATATAATCCTAGCCCTATTTTTCTTTCTTTCTTTTTGGGCTCAAGCCCAAAATAATTCAGGTTATTTCAACTTTTCTTATAATGAAAGCGATGGTTCTGTATTGCTAGATGTTCCTGAAGATAAAGGAGAATTTCTATATGTAAATTACTTATCTTCTGGACTAGGGTCAAATGATATAGGACTTGATCGAGGTCAGATTGGTGATAACAGAGTAGTAGAATTTAAGAAGTATGGAAATAAATTATTCCTAGTTGAAAAGAATCTTGATTTTCGAGCGATAAGTGATAATGAGAATGAAAAACAATCTGTTGAAGAAGCATTTGCAAGTTCTGTTCTTTATGCTTTTTCTATTATTAAATCAGAGGGAAAAACGCATACCATTAATATAAACTCCATGCTTCTTTCTGATAGTCATAAAGTGAGTGGTCAACTTAAAAGATCTAAAGAAGGTGTTTATAAACTTGACAAATCTCGTTCTGCCATACTGCCTGAATTTTGTAAGTCTTTTCCTGACAATACCGAATTCCGAGCAATGGTAACCTTTGGGGGAACACCCACAGGAAGACATGTTAGAACTGTCGTTCCAACACCTGAATCTATTACTTTAAGAACACATCATAGCTTTGTTAAATTGCCAGACAATAACTATAAATCTCGTAAATTTCATCCTGCATCTGGATACTTTATGCGCTCGTTTAAAGACTATGCTGTTCCCATAGAGGACGATATGACACAGCGATTTATTACTAGACATCGACTAGTGAAAAATTCAGATGGTAGCGTAGATAAACCAATTATTTATTACATTGATAAAGGGTGTCCAGAACCTATAAAGTCAGCTTTAATGGAAGGAGCATCATGGTGGAATCAAGCTTTTGAAGCAGCTGGTTTCAAAGATGCTTTTATGGTAAAGGAGTTACCTGATGGTGCAGATCCTCTTGATGTAAGATATAATATGATTCAATGGGTTCATCGAAGTACTCGAGGTTGGTCTTATGGAGCTTCGGTTGTTGACCCACGGACAGGTGAAATATTGAAAGGCCATGTTTCGCTTGGTTCTTTAAGAGTCAGACAAGATTTTATGATCATGGAAGCTCTTATGTCTCCGTATAATGAGAATGCTGATTTTAATGCAATTAACCCAATGACAGAAATTGCTTTGGCAAGATTACGTCAATTATCAGCTCATGAAGTAGGTCACACGCTTGGATTAGCACATAATTTTGCAGCAAGTATAAATGATCGTTCTTCGGTGATGGATTATCCACATCCACGATTAAAATGGACGGGTTCTAGTATTGATTTTACAGATGCATATGATGATAAAATAGGGGAGTGGGATAAGCAAGCTATTAAGTATGGCTATGGTATTTTCGAAGCTAACGAAGAGGAAAGCTTAAATAAAATAATTAAAGAAACTGAGGCTAAAGGACTTTTATATATAACAGATAGAGATGCTAGACCAGTAAGTGGATCTAATGCAGATGCACATCTATGGGATAATGGAAAAGACATTATTCAAGAACTTGAGGATTTATATGAAATAAGAATTTTTGCGCTTCAAAACTTAAACGAAAAAACATTGCAATATGGGAAGCCTTATAGCGAAATGGAAAAATATATTGTACCTGTTTTTTTATTACACAGATATCAACTTGAAGGTGTTGCAAAATTAATTGGAGGTCATCATTATTCTTATGATGTAAGAGATGAAACCATAGGGAAGCGATCTGTTAAAGTCGAATATGAAAAGCAGCAAAAAGCTCTAAATGCCATATTAAAAACACTTAATCCTGATTTTTCAGCTATTAATTCGAAAACAGTTCTTATCCTACCAAACGCTCCAGGATATGGAAAAACACGTGAATCTATTGATGGGAATATGGGACCTGCATTCGATGTCAATGCATTAATTTCAGCTAATGCAAAACATACTTTTAATCTACTTTTAACACCTGAACGACTTAATAGGTTGGGGACTTTAAATTATGGATTTGATGAGCTTGAAGAATATTTATATGCTATTAATAAACATGTTAATTCCACAGATAATATCATTATACAAGATATGTTTGTAGAATACTTAATGGCAGTTTATGAATCATCTGCAAGTTATGCTTACGTTAAAAAAGAGGTATACAATGTACTTGATAAAATCCTTTATTCATTGAATTCAACGAATTACATGAAAACTAAAATAAAGCAGTTTTTTGATGGTCATCATGATGGAGAATATCAATTTGAAGCAGTAAAAATCCCCCCAGGATCGCCAATTGGATGTCATTAATTTGCAAGCTGAGCTAAATTTTGAAAATAGCTAGCGAATTAGCTTTATCTTTGAGTCAATGAATAAAATATTAGTATTAGTAATTGCCTTTTTTTTCAGTTTGAATGTACAAGCGCAATATGATCATGAAGGAGTTTTCCCAGCGGAGACGGGAGAAGACTTGAAAGAGATGGTTATTGAAAGTTATAAGCCTTTAACAGTCCTTAGTTATGGACAAGCTAGAGATACAATGTATGGAATCATATATAACGTGAATGATAGCATTGCGGGCATATATTC
>CAZMKA010000272.1:0-3614 GCA_964566605.1 uncultured Saprospiraceae bacterium
GATTAATCCCGCTAAAACTGCTATAGGAACAAAGAGTTCTCCAGGCACAAAGTCGATTTGAAAGAAGGGCAATAGGTGTAAAACCCCATACAATGTGCTCGATACGATGATTGAAATAAATAGTAACTGCCAAAAAACATCATTCATGGCTTTGGACCGCTCATTTACTTGTGAAACGTCAATTTTGGCAAGAATAGAGGACGAATAGGCGAAAGTAAAAACAAAACTTCCTGTGTAAGCCAGAAACAAAGCATATTCTAGTAATCCAACTTCGTCTTTGGACAAATAGGAATGAATTAACAGTATCCCAATAAGGAAGTTGACGCCAAATCTCAATAGGGAATTGAATTGGTTCGTTCGTATATGATCTGTCCAAAATGAGGATATAAATTTCCACATGATACAAAGTAGAGAAAAAAAGTTATCTTCGTTACATGATTTGTAAGGATTATAAAGACTTAACACCAGAAGAGCAACAATTAGTTGATGCATGTTGGGAAGCCCAAAAGCTTTCTTACGCTCCCTATTCCAACTTTTCAGTAGGATGCAGCATACTAATGTCAAACGGCTCTATCATGAAAGGAGCTAATCAAGAAAATGCCAGTTATCCACTTTGTTTATGTGCTGAAAGAGTGGCTTTATCTTATGCTGCTATGCATCATCCAACGGAACGAATTAAAGCTATTGCCATAAGTACTTCTGCTGATCTTCAAGTCGATCAAAAACCTGCAGCTCCTTGCGGTGCCTGCCGTCAAGTACTCTTCGAATATAAGAAAAGACAAGAAAAAGACTTTGACATTATCCTAGTAGGAAAAGACAATTATTGTTGGGTATATCCATCTATTCACGAATTATTACCGCACACATTTGATGGAGACTTGTTGTAGAACGGAATTACTCCTGTACAAAACGAATCGTTACAAAGAACTTCTTATCAACTACACCAAGCGTCTCAGCGACTTTGGGAGAAACAATAAGCTCTACATTATTCTTATAAATTCTGTCAGGTATATTACCTACAACTTTGGCAATCACTTTACGATCTAGCATAGGATTATAAACTTCAATGTATGATCCTTTTTTAGCCGTTGCATGCAGTGCAAATAAATTCGTTTTATCCTTTGACTTACTGTTCCATTGTGCTCTTATTTTCTTAGAAAGAATCGTTGGTTTGTCTTCGTATTCTCCCATAAAAATACCATTTCTAGACTCGAATGGATCATTACTTAATTCTTTTACTTCTTCTGCAATTTCTTCATCAGTTTCTCCCTCTTGGGTAGACTTAACTTCTTCTACAACAACGTCTTCAGGACTAGCTGTTGGAGTATCAATTGTTACAATTTCTTCTTTGATTTCTTTTTCAACAACTGGAAGTATTTCTTTCTTAACAGCCGGTATTGGCTGTTCTTTAGCAATCACATCTTCAGCCTTAATAGTTCTTGTACTTACGATTTTATTAAATTGCATTGGTTCGTTCTCATTCTTTTTTTGAGCCTCTTGTCTTCTTTTCTCTTTGGGCTGATTATTTGGTGTAATACGCGTAGCAATAGTAGAATTACTTTCTGTAAAGTCAACTTCAATGCCTTTAGTACTCCAAGCTAATTTATTCTTATAAACTGGATCATATTCGTACCATCCAACAAGTAATTTTTGACCAATGCTAAGCTCCATGTTTGACAAATTATTAATATTCATCACATTCTCAATTTTCTGATTGAAGTACACTTTACTAATACGGAAAAGATTATCCTTTGCTTTCACTGTATAGAAAACTGGGATGTAATGCTTATTCGGCGATAATTTTCTTTCACTAATCAACATTTCTGTATTAATAGGAATATTAACTGTTTGTGATTTCTTCACATTAGCCAGTTCAACACCTGGATTAGCTGCAGAAATTAAATTCATATCCGTATTGAAAAATTTCGACAGTCCGTAGATTGTTTGATTTTCTCGGAGTTCATGTGTATAAACAATGCCAAAGTTCTCGGTTGACATCAATACAATTTTTTCAGGAATAAGATCAGTATTCGCTTGAATAGCAAATGTACATAATGTCATAGACATTATAAGGCAAAATTGACATAACAATTTCATAATTATCGGTTTAAGAACTACAAATATATTAATAAAATTTGTAATATGTATAACATATTAAAACATATACAGCAAAAATCCTGCCATAAAACTTGTTTTGTGCCTTAGAGTGCGCTATCTTTCGTTTAGAAAATAAACTGAAAAAATGGCAGGTAATTGTGTGATTATACCAGCGAGATTTGATTCGACTAGATTCCCGGGTAAGCTATTGAAAGAAATCAATAGCAAAAGTTTATTACAACATGTATACACGAATGCTATGAAATCCAGTTTGGTGTCCAAAGTCCTTATCGCCACAGATAGCAAGCTCATTTCTGAACACTGTGAAGAGAAAAAAATGGATTTCATGATGACACGATCGGATCACATAAGTGGCACTGATCGAGTTGCAGAAGCAGCAGGATATTTAAAATCCTCTTTTGAGACTATTATCAATCTTCAAGGAGATGAACCTATGGTAACTGCCAAGGAAATCGATACATTGATTCATCTTATTTCGGCTAAAAAGACTGGCATTTCAACGCTATACGCCCACAAAATGGGCTTCCCAACGAATCCGAATGAGGTAAAACTCGTTACTAACAAGCATTCGAAGGTTTTATATTTTTCAAGGTCTCCTCTACCCTACAGCAGAGATCATAAGGAAGCGTACAGTTATAAACATCATATTGGTATGTATGGCTTTCGCCCAAAAGTATTGCAAGAATTATCACAGTTGGGAGAAGGCTTATTGGAAAAGCAAGAGCGTTTGGAGCAATTGCGATGGATGGAGCATGGCTATGAGATTTTTGCGTCGGAAACGGATTATGTGGGATTTGGGATTGATACGCCTGAGGATTTGAAGAAAGCGCGGGAGGTTATGGGGAATAATTAGTAATTAGTAATGAATAATGAGTAATGAGTAATTAATAATTAGTAATACTGGTGTTTTGTGGGAACGTGGTGGATAATTTAATAATTAAAAATGAGTAATAACAGCGTGATGTGGTTGTGTTATGTGGTCAATGAGTAATACCAACATTGATAATACCTAAATAACGTTGACCGGTTTTAAATAATAAAACACTCGATGAAAACACTTAAAAACATAAGACATTGCAGATACTGTGAACTGCATAAATTTCAATTAAATAAAGGAATCATATGCACATTAACAGGAGAGCAAGGTCTTTTTTCAAATACATGCCCTAAAATTTCATTCTCGGAAAACTTATATGCAAAAATCTTTGAGGTAGAAATTGCAATTCAGTAATTAAAACATCTCAAAACTAGATCAAATCTATACTTCATATTATTCTTCTTCATAGGTATCATCGTTCACTTGTTGAATTATTTTGTCACAATCTATATCTATAACAAGGGATTCCTCTCAACAATAACCATCTTCATTTTCATCATTGGAATCGTATTAATGGGTTTAGGTTTAGGAGCTTTGAGATTTTACAAAAGGAAAAAGAAAATCATTTTACCAAAAAAAGAAGAATTAGATAAAATCACTAGTCTTTACAATATAAAGT